>JBGSWI010000167.1:0-16804 GCA_041752515.1 Leptolyngbyaceae cyanobacterium
TCTCAAGAGAAGTCTGCCAAAGGCGGTACGCGTGCCAAACGGCTCAAGGCGGGTTGGGATGACCAGTATCTCACCAAGATTTTGGCTCAAGTTCCTACCCCATCCCGCAAATTATGAAGATACGTGTGCGTTCGCCCTAGCAATTCAGTGCTTCATTTAGAAGTTGCTGGAAACGACGGGCGATCGCTCATCGACTTCGTATGATTGATGGCTAAAAACGCTATGAATCAGTTCTGCGGCTAGCTCTAGTTGATCGCGCTGAGTCAGGGCATCGAAGTCTACGGTGATGCTGGAGCGCAGGCTACTGTCCCAAACGGTGTCGGCGGCAGATCAAAGCTTTCATAAAAGTAATCGATCGCCCTGCCATAAATTGCCGCAAATGCAGGTAGCTCCTTCTCCGCATCCAATTTGCGTTTCCCCATTTCGATCGTAGAAAGCGTTTGCTGGCTAATCTCAACGTCAAAACGGTTCTTTAACTGCTCCTGTGTAAGTCCAAAACGTAAAGCAAGAAGTGTTGTAATTGTGCCGTCAGACCAGGAAAGATTTGCAATGTGAAGCGTGTATGTCAACGGGGCAGAGATGATCCTACTACCAAAGAAATTGCTTCCTCACTTTCTAAAGGCTGCGCCAACGCGCCTTTTTATTTCCCAAGGGCGATCGCTCATGTAATTGAAACAGACTTTGCACAAACTTCTGCTAGGTTTAGCAATCCTGCGTCCTTCGTCAACAAAGTGGCGTTTAGAGCGATCGCAGTGGTAACGATAATTGCATCAGGCAGTCTAAGTCGATGTTGCTTACGAAGTGAGATTGCCCTTCATTCCTAAAAACGATCGCTCTTTTTTGGGTGAAAATTGGCAGCGCGATAGTTTCTTAGTCAAGAATCAGCGATCGCTCGTTAAGCTGACCCCGTTTTTCCAAAGCTCATATTCGCTAATGTCAATTTCATCATTCCAAACTAGCCCATAGCCCCCTAGCTCAATGGTGAAGTTTCTGAAGAAGCCAGGATTTTCTAACGGCTTAAACATTGGTTTTTCTAATAACTGAGAGACATTGTATCTTTTGATTTCATGATTAGAAAACTCAACTAGCAGAGTTAGATCGTCAACCGCTTGAGCAGAAATAATTTTAGGAGGTTTCATGAATCGAACTCACAGTTATTTCAACATCTATTTCAAAGGTGGAAGCTTACGAAATTCTTGATTAGACCACATCTGTAACAAGTCTTTCTGATAAAGTGCTGCCCATTCCATTACCAATTTCTCAGCTCGATTGGGCAAATCTCCTTCAAGCACCTCCAAAGTCTCAACGCTGATCAACGCATTATATTCACCGTAAATTGCATGAAAATGGGGTGGCGGATGATCTCCAAAGAACACCTTGATCACAATTCCGTAGAACCTGGCAACCTCTGGCATTAAACTCTTCTCAAAAATCTATTGTAGCTGAAGCTTTTCTGGACATTGCTCATCAGGCGATCGCCTTTTTATTTCCCAAGGGCGATCGCTCCTGTAATTGAAACAGACTTTGCACAAACTTCTGTTAGGTTTAGCAATCCTGCGTCCTTCGTCCACAAAGTGGCGCTTAGAGAGAGCACAGTGGCAACGATAATTGCATCAGGCAACCTGAGTCGAGGTTGCTTACGAAGTGCGATCGCTTTTCGTCAAAGGTCATCACTACAAAGGACTTGCGTAAAGCCTATCAGGCTTCTTTGATAATTGGATCATCCAAGAAGTCTAGTACAAGTTCGCTGTGTCATACCAAGATGGATCGTCGTATTGATTTTCACAGAAAGCCCATTTTGTATTATTCGCTACAGAAAATTGTGATATATTGAGGGACAAGGACAAAGATGCATCTTACTTCCTACGTTTAACTTGATTAGTTCTTTAAATTTGGAGATTGTTTATGTCTACTCAAGATCAAGCGCGCACACTCGTAGTACGTCACCAGCACATGGTCAAAAATCGTGAGCAATGTTTGCTGAGCCGTGCTGCCGCAGAAATTGGTATGCCAGTCGAATCAGCGCTCCGCGATAATTATTCAGGAAAAGCACAGTAGATAGCTTTGATTAGGCTGGCTGATCTAAGTGAGCAGAGCTGAATCAACCCGAAGATAAGCAAATTACATTTAGAATGATTCAAATTCTGGGTCTTACATTAAGCGATGGGCAACTAACTTGCCTTTACCTAAACCCCTCCTCTTAAAGAGGAGGGTTCCATGAATGATTCGTATTGCATGAAAAATACTGAAAAAGCTTCTAGGATTGCTTCTACGCGATGTCTTCTGTAAGATTTCCCTTATCTTCTAAGTTCTCTGCTTCTGTTGTCAAAGTCTGAATTTGAAGTTGCTGCCACCCCTGAACTTAATACAGCTTCCTAAGTTCATTGTGTTATACTGGCACTGCAAGGGTATGTAGCTCAGTGGATAGAGCATCAGGTTCCGGTCCTGAGGGTCGGGGGTTCGAGTCCCTCCATGCTCGTCAAGATTTGTTAAAAGTGCCGATCAAAAAAGCGATCGACACTCTTAAATGTTTAGATAGATACTAATTTTTGCCCGCCTGCACTAATGCTGTGGATGTGTCAACTGATCGCGGTTGAGCCGTAAGCATTGCTTTAAGAGAAGGTGCATTGACGATGTAAGCATTGAAGGTTGCGGATGCGGTGCTTTTCACAAACGGAAAAGGACTCTGTTTTGCAATCCCTAAAAATACATCAATGTGATTTCCTTTAATTGCGCTGCCCACATCACCCGCGTAAAAGTAGCCGTCATGCAATGCCTGACCACCAGAGGGCAAAGTGACGGTCACTCCGCGTGCTTCTGGAATGTAAACCACTGAACCCATAGGAATTAGAGTTCGATCAACTGCGATCGTCCGGTAAGGCACCAGTGGATTGCCATTCGCCCCTTCTCCATAAGGGGTGTTGGAAAGTTTGAAGCGCACCCGGTTAGTCGCGCTGATGTTCTTTAAAGCCGGGTAGTAGGGTGAGCAATTCACTTGCTCTGTATCGCCACGTCCCGCAAAGTTGTAAACGCCCAAAATACTCTGACTGTTTGCAATTTGCACACTGCCTTCTAATGCAGCCGCACACCAGTCTCGTTCCGACAGTGCCACTCCTAAGTTATTTCCCGTCGGATCAAGTAACGGGTAGCCACTACTTTGATTTTCTGCTTGGTGGGTTGTGTAGTAGGTTGCCCATATAGACAAGTTTTGTAGGGCAGAGCCGGAATTGGGTTCTGGCAGATTGAATGCGGTTTGATGGGTGATCGGTGCTAGAAGCGGCGTGCTGATAGAAGCACTAGCGATCAATGGAGTAGGCAGGATCGGACGGGTTGCAGTCTCCCGGTTAGAAATAATCCGTGCTTGCAGATTTTGCAGATTTAGCTGCTGTTGCAATGATTCGGCAGTCGCGCGATCGCGAAACACCCCGACCTGCATCACCTGCTGCCCATTAAAAGATGCCCGAAAAGCACTCGGTATCAGTTGTTTGACTTGCGCCTGTTGTTGTGGAGTTGCCGCATTTACAACCACTCGATAGCTCAAATTAAACAGGTTTGAACTATTGATCGGCACGAATGATTGAGGAGGCAATCCGGCGGGCGCAGAAGGGGCTGGATTGAAAGGAGAGCTTGCCGGGTTTTCAGGGGCAGTGGTGGGCACTACGAAATTTTGCGTGGGGCGTGGAGCCACGGCACCAGCAGGAATCGAACTGGGTTGAGCTACCGGATTTGCCGGTGGAGGAGTCGGGAAAGCAGGCTCCGCTGGTGGCATCGGCGATGAAGGAGTAGAGAACGCAGGCTGCACGGGGGGCATCGGCGGCACTGAGATTGGGTAGCGGGTCGGCGGGATAGGAGGTGCAGACTCTACTCTAGGGGGCTGGGCGGGTGTCACTGCGGGCATTACGACCGGAGCAGGTGTTGGGGCAGGTAAACCCGGTTGAGGTGGCGCTGTTTGCAGAAGCGGGGCGACGGTCTGAAGCGGCACTGCTTTTTTAGCCACTTCAGCCAGAGATTGATCATTAATTAAATAGATGTGTCCTACGTTTTCACCCTGAAACGATCGCCGTGCTAGCCGCCAACCAGGATCAAGGTTAATTTTGGCAAAACTTTCTGTTAAGCCGTTGGTTCGACCAATTTCAAAAGATTGAATCTCTTTATCCACTAGGGAATAGGCAACTAAAACCAGATCATTGCTTTTCCGCACAATTCGCAAATTATAGCGACCTGCCAAGTCTTGCCCCTGCACTCTGACCGAATAGCTGTTGCTGTCTGTGCCACGTCCACAAATTCCAGTAAAGTCAAACTCTACTAGCAGCGGGTTAACCAGGGTGGGGTTGCTTCCAGACTCCTGCCAGCAGAGGCGGCGATCGTTTAATTGTTCTAGTATCAGCAACCGATGATTGCCTCCTTTGGTTCCCAGAGGCGCAGCAATGACAATTAGTCGATTCTGGTCACTAATTTCTGTGTGATCAAACTGCGCTGCCGCTACAGAACTTGGATTTCCGGTGCTTACAACCCCAATGGCTGCCACAAGCAGCGCTCCCTGCCAGCTAAATATCCGTTTCATCATTTTTCAGCGCCCAATTTTCCTTGCAATGATAGTCTGAACCTGTGAATTCATTCGCTTGGCTCTGATGACGTTTAGGGAAAAAGAAAAGTTGCTTGGGTGTTTTACCCATTTGAGAAGATCCTGAAGTCTTGAGAAGATCCTAAAGTCTGAAGTTGGGGTTCAGCGCTAGGGCGATCGCGGTCAGTGCACTTAACACAACGATCTCACCCTGCTGTACCGCCTCAATCACCTGCTCAGGGGGCATTAACACCATTTCCATTTCTTCTAAATCGCCTGAATTGGGTTCAGCAATTTGGCGAGCGTTGTTAGCCGTAAAAATATAGCCTTGGCTGCATCGATAATTGGCGCTGGTTACAAAGGGGCAAAGCAACCGCCAATCCTCAGCTTCATATCCAGTTTCTTCTAATAGCTCGCGTTGAGCCGCGGCTAAGGGAGTTTCGCCTGCCGCTAAGCCGCCCCCTGGCAAGGTCAGGCTAACCCTCCCCACACCATGCTTATACTGCCGCAGCAGAATCACGTCACCATCCGCAACCTGAGCGAAAATGACCACATAATCTTGTAGCTGAATGTGATAATAGTCAGAAACAAGGCGACCATCGGGAAGTTGAACCTGTTCTACAGAAAGCGTTAGCCAGGGTGGTGCTTCAACTATTGATTCCGTGCTGAGAGTTTTCCAGGGTTCCAGCGATCGCGGCATGGGCTAAATCAATTTCGAGGTACACAGCATTCTAGTCTAGTTGTACAGTGATTTTCTATATAAATAAGTCAGTGTCAGCGAACTAACCCAATCCCTTAATCACCAACGAACAGTCGATCGCGATCGCATTTGCGACTCCAAAAAAAGGGCGATCGCGCCTAAATTTTAGTGACTTGAAGCCGTGATAGATCTATAGAAGTAACGAAACCTTGACGGTTGCACTATGCGATCGCCGGGGGCAACCTGGACTCTACACACTGCTTCGCTCCTAGCACGACCGCATTGCTGCGGTGGACACAAGTTTTTGCGAGGCAAGATTTATTCTGATGCGCCTCAAAAAATCAAACTGAACCATGAAGTAGGTATAGATTGGGTGAGGCGCAATTTTGAGAGTTTTCCGGATGGAGCAACCTCCAACCACCCCAAACAGAAAGGCTGAATCATTGCTCTGTCATTTCAGACCTATATCATTTGGCGTAAACCCGTCCAGCCGATAATAATGTAGCCGATCGCCAGCAGTAGGCTATTTAGCCCAGTTCGTAGCCCAGAGCGGAGTGCATTCCCCTGAGTTTGGCTTTCCAATTCTTGCTTACGTGTTTTAATTTTGCTCAGTTCTTCGGTTTTCTTAGGAGCAATCTCTGCGTCAAACGCTTTGGGATCAGACTTTAGCCGCTTCAATTGAGTCTGCTGTTGCTTCGCTTGAGCCAACTGAGAATCTGGTAACTGTCCACTACTAATGAGTTGATCAATCTGAGCCAACTGAGAATCTAACTGCCCTCTAAATTGCTGCACTTGGGCATCAATCTGACTTTCTGCCTTGGTGGCTTCCTGACTAATTTGCTTCATTTGAACATCCACTGCGTCGCGCGTCGCGACAACATTCCAGGGTGCTATCAGCAAAAAGAATAGCCCCAGTATGCTGGATAAAACAAGTGAAGTCAGTTTAAGCCAGGATGCAGTTCGAGTTACATCGTTGATGCTGGTTTCTAGCCAAAAACCGATGAACAGCAATGCTAGCCCCAGTAGGGGAAAAACCCCGCGATCGACGACCTGAGTAGTAAAGGTAATGACCCACTGGCTATCTTGAAACTTGGCGGTTGAAAGCAGCACAAGATAGTCAATCAGGCTAGTTAAAAGGATTAAGGCTCCGATCAATTTTAGAATTAGGGGAGTCCAAAGGGAAGAATTGTTGGCTTTCATAGCTCAGTATCTTGTGTCGGTTGCTTGTAATAAGGGCGGCTAGCGATTCTAATCGGAATCATTTCATGGATCTCAGACTTTTGCGATCGGCGAAAACTCAGACCGACCTTCGGCTTACCTATACTAAACCAGATGCGGAGATTGGCATAAATCCTTGTTCTTCAGGGTTAGAGATCGCAGGATGACAAACCCTGGTATGATCTTGTCCTAAATTCGGCATTCATCTTGTAATGTTGATAGAACTAAATACGAGAAGCGATCGCGTCTTCTCTAAAATTCAATCAAAAAATGATCTAAAGTCATCCACTCACTTTTAGCAAACCGGGTTATGCTTACCTGACTTTAGTTCCTCCAAGTCTTCACAATCTTTGCTTACGCCTAACTAATCTCTAGAAATTCATAGAGATTGTTTTAGCAGTCCTTTAGATCACTTCCTTATTCACCTAGTTTGGCTATCCTTTCTGCCAAGTGTTGCCCTAATGACTGCTGTGCCTCTTCCTCGACAACCCTCTCAACCCCCCGATCGCGCTGGTAGCAATATGCCGCCAGAGGTAACCCCTGTCTTTGCGTTGAAGGAGCTAGTGGCACGGCTGAACCGAGAGCAGCATAAAATCCAAGATTTATTGAGTTCTTTGGGCTTTGCGCTCCGAAGCTTTAACAATCTCAATCAGTTTCTAGAGCTAATTCCGCTGATGGCAAGCCGAGTCACGGATTGTGATGGGGGCGCGTTGCTGCTGTTCAAACCAAATGGGCAAGTGCGTTTAGAGCGATTGCACTGCCAAGATAGTCGCTGGAGTAAAGATCTACGGAAAGCACTAGAAACCGCCACGCGGCAGTCTCCTGCCTTTGCTCATCGCGGCGATGGCGCGATCGCCCCCACCCCGCAAGCGATCGCCGATTTAGATCATCAGGTGAGCCACTATTTAGGCGCAAACGTTCAGCTTTTTGGTACTGCTATCTTGGTCAGAAATGCAGAACGCGGTCGTTTATATGTGTTTAGTCGCGATCCCCAATATACCTGGACGGAAACGCGCCAAAAACTGGTGCGCTTAGTAGCAGACCAAACCTCGGTTGCGATCGAAAACGATGAACTGTCGGTTGAGCTTCGCAAAAAAGAACGGCTCGATCGCGAATTAGAAATTGGCGCAGAAATTCAACTGCGGTTACTGCCTCGCCACTGCCCCAAAATATTAGGCGTGGATCTGGCGGCTCGGTGCCTGACTGCTAGCCGCGTGGGCGGTGATTATTACGATTTTATTCCTGCCAGCTACGATCAAATTCGATCGAAACGGGATGGCGGCAGCGAAACCGCCAAATGGAGTGTGGCGATCGGCGATGTCATGGGCAAAGGCGTTCCTGCGGGGCTGATCATGACCATGACTCGCGGGATGTTGCGGGCTGAAGTGCTAAATGGTCACTCGCCTGCGCGGATTTTGCAGCATCTCAACCGGGTCATGTACGCCGATTTGGAGAATTCTAATCGATTTGTTACTCTGTTTTATTCGGAGTATGACCCGCAAACGCGAATTTTGTCTTATAGTAACGCGGCACACAATCCGCCTCTGCTATGGCACGCCGCCACCCGAACAATCAAGCGTTTAGATACCTTAGGAATGCTGATTGGGCTAGATGCCGACACGCATTACCAAGATGCCCAAATTCAGCTACAGGAAGGCGACACGCTGATTTACTACACTGATGGCTTTACAGATGCCGCCAATCAGGCAGGAGAGCGGTTTGATGAAGAAAATCTGACAAAAGCATTTCAGTCAGCGTGTGAAGAGTGTCAGTCGCCCCAAGAAATCTTGGATCATTTATTTGAGCAGGTTCAAAATTTTATTGGGTCTGGCAATCGCAATGCAGACGATATGACCCTGATTGTGATGCGAGTTCAGCCAATATGACGATTTGACTTTGAAGGCATTGGCGACCACCAGCCCGAAATCACAGGTTTGCAAAAAATCCTTTTGTCAGAGCATTGCCTTTAGATGATTCAATATTCTAGGATTCGTGCTGTAAGATTATCGTCTTGAAGCTGCAATTAGATAGGAGGAAAAAATATGGTAATGCACATCGTTCAAGACTCAGCATCGTTGTTGATCAACAGCGCCCACTGGGTCGATTCACTGCCGCTGATGTCCTGGCATTTGCCTTCAGATTTTCCCGTTTTGGCACAAAATCTTAAGCCCACAGATTTAGGGAAAGATATTAGCGTTTGGTGGAATGGGTTTGTGAAAACAGGTCAACTCGCTGCATTTATAGCGGGAATTGTTTTTGGATATGTGGTTAAAACATTTACCAGTTTTGGTTAATTTGTGAACTTTAGAGTGTCACTCGATCAGGTTCAATAGATCAATCACTGAGTCTGGGTAGCTTTTGTTTTGAATAATCCTGTGCCACATTCTTCCTTTAACGCGGCTGAAACGAATCCGGCTGATTCTCCCCAATCTGGAACTTGGAGCCAACGATTTGAATCGGCGCTGCATCCTGCGATCGCCCGATTTAACGCCAGTATTGGCTTTGACCTGCAACTGATTGAATATGACCTGACTGGCTCCCAAGCCCACGCCAAAATGCTGGCGCACACAGGCATCATCTCTGGGGACGAAGGCGAACAACTGGTCGCTGGATTGGAGCAAATTCGGCAAGAATATCGAGCGGGTCAATTTACTCCCGGCATTGAAGCCGAAGACGTGCATTTTGCCGTGGAGCGTCGCTTGACCGAGTTGGTGGGCGATGTGGGCAAGAAACTGCACACGGCGCGATCGCGCAATGACCAGGTCGGCACCGACACCCGGCTCTACTTGCGATCGCAGATTCAAACGATTCGCGGGAGACTGCGGGAGTTTCAAACCGTGCTGCTGACCCTGGCGGAGCAAAACGTCGAAACCTTGATTCCTGGTTACACCCATTTGCAACGCGCCCAGCCCCTCAGCCTTGCCCATCATTTGCTGGCGTATTTTGAAATGGCAGAGCGCGACTGGCAGCGTTTGGGCGAAATTTATCAGCGGGTGAATGTCTCGCCCTTGGGATCGGGCGCACTGGCAGGCACGACCTTTCCGATCGATCGTCACTACACTGCCGAGTTGCTCAATTTTGGCGGCGTGTATGCAAACAGCCTGGATGGAGTCAGCGATCGCGATTTTGCGATCGAATTTCTCTGTGCCTCCAGCCTGATTATGGTGCATCTCAGCCGCTTGTCTGAAGAAGTGATTTTGTGGGCATCGGAAGAGTTTCGCTTTATCACCCTCAAGGATAGCTGCTCCACGGGTTCCAGCATTATGCCCCAGAAGAAAAACCCGGATGTGCCAGAACTGGTGCGGGGGAAGACCGGGCGCGTATTTGGACATCTACAAGGGCTGCTGGTGCTGATGAAAGGCTTGCCCCTGGCATATAACAAAGATTTGCAGGAAGACAAGGAAGCGCTGTTTGATGCGGTGCTGACGGTGCAATCCTGCCTGGAAGCGATGACGATTTTGTTGCGGGAAGGCATGGAGTTTCGTCGCGATCGCCTGCTAGCCGCCGTCAGCGAAGACTTTTCTAACGCGACCGATGTGGCAGACTATTTGGCAACCAAAGGCGTGCCTTTCCGCGAAGCCTATAATCTCGTCGGCAAAGTAGTGAAAACCTCTCTGGCGCAAGGCAAACTGCTGAAGGATCTCACCTTAGAGGAATGGCAAGCCCTCCATCCCAAATTTGAAGCGGATATCTACGCCGCGATCGCTCCCCGGCAAGTGGTCGCTGCCCGCAATAGCTACGGCGGCACCGGGTTCGACCAAGTTCGTCACGCCCTCAAATCTGCCCAAGAGCGTATCCTTAATGTAGATTGGTGATTAGCGCTTTCAGTCAATGAGCTAGTTGTACCACCGGGGACGATACTTATGCCTCATTCCGATTTCAACAAAGAAATTGCTCAACGTGGCAAAGACCTGTACCAGCAGCGTCTCCGGACTCAAGTGGAAACAGCGGACAACATTGGTAAGATTATTGCCATCGACCTCAACACAGGCGATTATGAAATCGACAAAGACTTGCTTGCGGCTTATAACCGCTTGAAAGCTAAACAGCCTACCACTGTTACTTGGATAGAGCGGGTCGGCTATGATGCTGTCTACGCCATTGGTGGCACCTTAGTTAGGACGACATGATAAACGGGACAGTCCTTGGACTTCAGGCGTGCATGGGGATTGTTTTATATCCCCCTCAGCGTTCAGAAGTAGAGATCGAATGTGTCATGGATACAGGTTTTGAAGGATTTCTAACCTTGCCACCTGCCGTAATTACAGATCTTGATTCACCTTACATTGCACCAATTGACGCAAATCTGGCAGACAATTCTCGTATTGTCACCAATGTTCATCAAGGCATTATTCTTTGGAATGGGGTGCAGCGAGTAATCCCAGTTTTAGCAATGGGTCGTCGTCCGCTAATTGGTACAGCGCTTCTAGAGGATTATCATCTCAGCGTCGATTTCTGCGAGGGAGGGACAGTGTTGGTGGATGAAATTCTGTGATGAGGCTCATGTGCAGAGTAGAAGGATGGATGATGTAGATGAATGCATGGGTGACACTCACCACTCATTTCTCAGTCTGATTACTAGGGCATCATTTTCATGAACCTGATTGAGTTGATTCAAACGGCTTTACAGAACTCCCTGGTATGGGTGAAAGACTTGGGGGCGATCGGAGTTCTAGCTTACCTGGTGATCTACAACCTGGCGACCGTATTGTTGATTCCCGGTTCCCTGCTCACCTTGGGCGGGGGCGCAATTTACGGCGTATTTTGGGGTTCGATCTACGTGTTCATCGCTGCAACGTTGGGGGCAACCTTTGCCTTTTTGCTGGGTCGCTATGTTGCCCAAGATTGGGTCAGCCAAAAGATCAGAGGAAATGCTTCTTTCAACGCGATCGCCGCCGCCGTTGCCCAAGACGGCTTCAAAATTGTGCTGCTGACTCGGCTCTCGCCCATCTTTCCATTCACCTTGCTGAACTACGCCTTTGGCGTGACTCAAGTTTCCTTGAAGGATTACATACTAGGATCAGTTGGGATGGTGCCTGGAACTATTTTGTATGTGTATCTGGGGTCTTTGGCAGGTGATTTGACCTCAATCTCGGCTCAACAATCTCTCAATGCGGAAGCTCAAACCGCTCAATGGGTCATTCGCATCATCGGGTTAGTTTCCACGATCGCCGTCACTATTTACATCACCCGAATTGCCAAAAAAGCATTAGCCCAAAGTGTTTCAGGAAGCCCAGATGATCTCCACTCTCCAGACTGACCTGATTTCGCCCTTAGATGAGTACAATCAAACGCTGATTAGCCAAGTGCATCCATTGGATTGGGTAAATCCGATCCCGGCTGAGCGCTACGATTTGGTCGTGATTGGAGCCGGAACCGCCGGATTAGTCGTTGCCGCTGGAGCCGCCGGATTAGGGCTAGGCTTGAAAGTGGCGCTAATTGAGAAACATCTGATGGGCGGCGATTGCCTCAATGTCGGTTGTGTGCCCTCTAAATGTATGATTTGCTCCTCGCGGGTGATTGCCGGAATTCGAGACGGCGATCGCTTTGGGGTGAAGGTAAACGGGGAAATCTCGGTGGATTTTGCTGCCGTCATGGCACGAATGCGTCAAATTAGAGCCGGAATTAGCCCCAATGATTCTGCTCATCGAATGCAAAAGTTAGGCGTAGATGTCTTTTTGGGACAGGGGCACTTTTGCGATCGCACCACCATTCAAGTCAATGACGCAATTCTCAAGTTCAAAAAAGCAGTGATCGCCACGGGCGCACGGGCAAGTCAGCCAGCCATTCCTGGATTAGCCGAAGCTGGTTTTTTAACCCATGAAACGGTATTTAACCTGACCGATCGCCCCCAGCGACTCGCCGTGATTGGCGGTGGACCGATTGGCTGTGAACTGGCGCAAACTTTTCAGCGCTTGGGATCTGAGGTCGTCCTGTTTCACAAAAACGGGCATCTTCTCGATCGCGAAGATAGCGATGCCGCCGACATCATCCAGCAGGTTTTCATCCAAGAAGGGGTTCAGCTTCAACTCAACTCTCAGCTTGAGCGAGTGGAAAAAACCGAGTCGGGCAAAGTGCTGCACTTCACGCAAAATGGACAGCCCGCCCGCATCACCGTAGACGAAATTTTGATTAGCGCAGGGCGATCGCCCAACGTGGAAGGGCTAAATCTAGAGCAAGTTGGCGTGAACTACGATCCACAAAAAGGGGTCGTGGTCAACGACTATCTGCAAACCACCAACCCCACGATCTACGCCGCTGGCGACATTTGCATGGACTGGAAATTTACCCATGCCGCCGATGCTGCCGCCCGAATCGTGATTAAAAATACGCTCTTTGCTCCCTTTGGCATGGGGCGATCTAAGCTTAGTGATTTGGTTATGCCTTGGAGTACCTACACTTCGCCCGAAATTGCTCATGTGGGGCTGTATGAGCCAGAGGCGATCGCAAAAGGACTTGAGGTAGAGGTCATTCACATTCCTTTTGATACCGTGGATCGGGCGATCGTGGAGGGCGAAACCAATGGCTTTGTCAAAATTGTGCACAAGCGCGGTTCCGATGAGATAGTAGGCGCGACCATCGTTGCCCCTCATGCCGGAGACCTGATTAGCGAAATTACCCTCGCGATCGTCGCCAAAATCGGACTCAGCAAACTGTCCACCGTGATTCATCCCTACCCCACCCAAGCAGAAGCGATCAAAAAAGCCGCTGATGCCTATCGCCGCACGCTGTTAACCCCCAACAGCAAAAAACTATTGAAACTATTAGCTCGATTGGGATAAGGAATCCGTCCGACGTGCGAAGAGAAGAGTTTTCATTGAAAATTTTCTGAGTCCGCGACTTGTCGATCGCCATTCTCTCCATACGGCAATCTCTCCAAGAATTGTCCAGTATCCTCCCAGAGATTGTTTCAAGAAGTCATTTAAAGTAGGACTATAGTGGACGAAATGATTTAATCGATCCCACTTTGGAGGCAGTTATTACATGGGTTCCTTAGGCGATCGCTTCAACCAAATAACCGGCAAAACTCGCTTTGTCGTTTTTCGTCTATTTCTGCACTTGGCTGGCAAGGAAGTCGCTCCCCTGCTGGGAGTGTTGAACAGTTCTGCCCGTCATGCCATCAGTGCCGATGGAGACATTCAGGCATTTGGTGAAGGGCTAGCGGAAATTTGCCAAAGCCTTTTGCAATATGATGTGTATTGGCAGTCGGTGGCAAACGAAGGCGATGTTTTTTGGGATGAAGTGGAAGCGGGAGACTTCGTTGAAGAATTATTTACCGATTCTGCCCAACGCTATCACAGTGGCACTGAGGTAGAAGGGTTAGAAGAACCCAGTGATGCTTTTTCAGTACCGATTACTCAAAACCTGATTGTGATGCTGACCGTTGCCTATGAGGGCGATGAGCCTGCCTTAGAAACTGACCTTTCCAATATTAGCGCGCTCAAAATGGCTCTGAAGGCACTGACTAATCTCCACTATCAAGACCGATTGCGTGCGGTACAAATCCACTTTTCACCGGCTCAATTAGGGGATGAGTTGACCTCCGATCAGTTAATTCTCCATTTCCCTGAGTTGATTCCGTTGTAATGAATCAAGGTTGTCAGAAGATATTTCGTGAAATGATCCTCCCCATAGCTCCTTCCCATAAATATGGGGTTGCATCTTCTAATTGCAACCACCCGCTTTGATTTGGCTATTGATATTCTTAACTCCTTTTTTACTATGACTATGCTTCGTCGATTTCTGGTCTATGCCATGGTTTTGTCTCTCGCCATCACAACCGTCTCTTGCGGAGGCAGCCCCACTCAAAGTTCATCCCCAAGCTCTACCAGTCAAGCGGCTAGTGCTGCTCAAAATCGTTTGAGTAATGGGCAATATCCCGTACAGCAAGCAACCTATAACGATGCGGATGGCGAATATACCGTAATGCTTTTGAATACAAAACCAGGCGAATCTTCTGCCTATCGCACGACTAACCTTCAAATGGCTCAATTGACCGATGAAGAAATTTCAAAAGGGCAGAAAAATTACCTGAAATTGGAAAACAATCAGGCTTCAATGCACGTCGAAAAAGATTTCAAAATCGACTATGTGCATAATGTGACGGAAGAGCAAACTAATCAACAAACCGGGCAAACAGAACGGGTGGTTGTGCGCCAAGAATCTAGTTTTTGGTCGCCGTTTGCTGGGGCGCTGGCAGGTCAGGCGATCGGCAGTATGTTGTTTAGACCGCAATACTACGTTCCACCTATTTATCAGTCTGGTGGCATCCGGGGTTTCGGCGGCTATGGCAGTAACTACAACCAGGCAGTCAGCGGTTATCAACAGCGCTACAATGCGCCTCCAGCGGCAGTTCGGAATCGCCAGACCGTGCGTTCGACGGGCAATTTGAGAACGCCAACTGCTAGCCAAAGACGCACAACGGGCGGCGATCGCTCCACAGGAGCAGGCTTTGGCACCAACACTCTCCGCCGGAGTAACACTCCTAGCTATCGCCAGCCCTCTAGAACGGGGTTTGGCAGTGGTGGTCGCAGTCGCAGCTTTGGCAGAAGACGCTAAAACGTTTGTAGGGGCAGTTTGCGAACTGCTCCTATATTAAAGAACTGAGCTGATATTAAAGAACTGGGCTGAGCAAAACCGCGACAGTATTTGCCTTAACTATCGCTTGAAAGTCGAGCGTCGCGGCTGGCAAAGAGAGGGAGCGATCGCAGGGTTATTCCGTATCCACAGGCTAGCGGGCGGCAATTCAAGAATAGGTGGCAAAAGAACGGCACACCCTTTCAAGAGTTCCCAGAGATTAGTGAAATTGATTTTAGCCTAGCTGGAAAGCTTCTTGTGTTAGTGGATCGTGACCTTGAGGACTGGGATTGGATACGGTCTTAAGCAAGCCAAAGATACCTTGGGCAGGCTTTCCCATGACCCGTTATGGGAAAATTGAAAAGTGGGAGGAGATGGGCATGAGTGTCTTTCTCTGGGTCAGAATGTTTAAGCAGCCCATCACCAGGTGCCACTGGCAACATCAAAAGTGGCAGACAATTGTAGGGCGATCGCGTAAGAAAAAGACAAAAATAAAAGAACCCATAGCCTTGTATGAACCTGTAGGCTTAGACAAGCAGTAATTCAACAGTAATTCACCTGTTACAACAGCAGTTCCGACTACTTAGAATAGTCCCAATTGCTGACAAGAAAACACTGAAAAGATTTAAACTCAAAATTCAAAATTCAAAACTCGGATTCCTCCTCCCTATGGAACGTGGTCTTTTTTGGTTATCGCTGTTGGCAGTGTTTTTTGGGCTAGCGTGGGCTGGTCGGAAGGAATTTCAAAAAGTAGAAGCGTATCGGCTCTGGGCAGAGCAGTTTGAACGGGCGAAGTATGACCTTTATGCGGTGATTGGGCAGCAGGGCGATGATTTAACCTGGGGAACGCCCACCTCTCAAGGCATTGTGGATACGAAAACGTTTTCCTTAAAACAGGTGCAGTCGATTCAACTGCTGGTAAATGGGAAAGCGATCGATTGGGAGAATCCACCTGCGAAAGGACGCGCCGAACTGGAGTTTGTGTCTAGCAACGGTGCAGATTCTATCCGTATTCCTTTTACAGAGCCACCTCTTGCTGCCCAATGGGGGCAGTTTTTGGATAAGAGATTAAAGACTAGAGATTGAAGAGGATAGCTTGTCAAATTCGTCTGGTAGAAGGTTTTGGGCTATTAATTCTTTTTCTACAGCATATTTGATAAACGCTTGATAGTTTTCCATTTCTATCAACACTGCGTATACATCAATTGAGTAAGAAGTCTTAATGAACCTATCTGTGTATGTTCCCGCTTTTGGTGTCATATCAGGCGCTTTTTTTAAAGCGCTTTTCTGAGAAGAGTGAATGCTAATAACTGGGTTGGGAGCAATTTCAGTCAAACGGGCGGGTCCCTCCTCAAAGTCTCCATTTAATAAATAATCAAAAGGATCAGAATTTGATTTACTTTGAGTCAGTGCTAAGCGTTCGAGGAGAGCATTTTTTCTGGATTTCATCTCAGCAACCTGCTTTTTAGCTTCTGAAAAAGTCTGGCTCAAGTTAGCTAGCTGCTGCGATGGGGCTGCATACTGACCAGAACTTGATTGCAGTTTTTCTATCTTAATAATTGCCTGTTGTAGACTAATCGCACTGTGGGATACCCTTGCTATTTCGGCGTTGCTGAATCAGTCTATGATGGGCTGAGGAACCGGCACATCTTGGAACTTGAGGTAGTGAAGTAGCAATCGGATCGAATGTGCCAGCATTTCTACTGATTTGGAATAACACAACGTCTTGCGATGTAGTCGAGCTA
>JBGSWI010000168.1:0-38748 GCA_041752515.1 Leptolyngbyaceae cyanobacterium
ATCTCAAGAGAAGTCTGCCAAAGGCGGTACGCGTGCCAAACGGCTCAAGGCGGGTTGGGATGACCAGTATCTCACCAAGATTTTGGCTCAAGTTCCTACCCCATCCCGCAAATTATGAAGATACGTGTGCGTTCGCCCTAAGCGCTACGTTTTTGCTCTTGGGCTATCTTTAAGCCCCATGCTATTATTAAAGACTGCTGACTTTGTATAAATAGGGATTCGGACAACTCATGGCTCTGGTGCAACAGCAAAAACAAGAAATTATTTCTTCCTATCAAGTTCACGAAACGGACACAGGTTCTGCGGACGTGCAGGTGGCGATGCTAACTGAACGGATTAATCGCCTAAGCGGACACTTAAAAACCAACAAAAAAGATCACTCCTCCCGGAGAGGTTTATTAAAGATGATTGGTCAAAGAAAAAGCCTGCTGGCTTATATTCAGGCTGGAGATAATGCTCGCTACCGTGCACTGATCACGAAGCTGGGTATTCGCGGCTAATCCAAGAAAGGCAGTCATGGCATCAAAATCTTGGAAATCGAAGCACAAGGATAAACCCGAAGAGATTAAAGATCCGTCGCAGGATGGGGATTTAGCTAACTCTTCGCCTTTGCCGTTTGAGCCAGTTCAGAACCGCAAGAAGACTCGTAAAGGTGAGGTTCAAACTCCAAAGTCTGGAGCGGACACAACCCCTAAAAGCGGCTCTTCTGCGAAGGTAACGCAATCAGAAAGACAAAGTGCTAAGCAGCACGCGGATTCAGTCTCTAGTCGTTCTGCGGCTATTCCAGAAATAGTTAGCAAGCGAATGGTTAGGCGAATTGCGCTCTTTTGCGGCATTCCATCGGGTCTTGGAATGTTAACTTTCATTGTTAGTTACATTGTTGTTAGTCAGCACTACTTTAAGCTGCCGTCAGTGGTAGTTTTTCTGGTCAGTTTGGGCTTCTTTGGATTGGGCGTTTTAGGTCTTAGCTATGGTGCCCTTTCGGCGTCTTGGGATGAAGATCGGCTAGGAAGTTGGCTGGGTTGGAGCGAATTTAGAACCAATTTTGGGCGGACGACCGCATCTTGGCGGGAAGCGCGGCAGAAAGAGTCATAACCCTCCCCAAAATTGGGCTTTGTTTTGTCATTTTGCACATCATTCACAAACGTACCAAGGATAGAAACCCAATGATCGTGGTCATGAAAACTGGCTCCCCAGAAATCGAAGTAAACCGTCTAACTGATGAGTTCCTAAGCTGGGGACTTAGCCCAGAAAAAATTGTTGGTAGTCACAAAGTTGTGATTGGACTAGTCGGTGAAACGGTGAGTATGGACCCCCGGCAAATTCAAGAGGCAAGTCCTTGGATTGAGGAGGTATTGCGAGTAGAAAAGCCCTACAAGCGCGCTAGTCGGGAGTATCGGCAAGGCTCTCCTAGCGAGGTCGCTGTGTCTACGCCCAATGGAGTCGTTACTTTTGGAGAACAGCATCCCCTGGTGGTAGTGGCGGGTCCCTGTTCGGTTGAAAATGAAGAAATGATTGTGGAAACGGCACGGCGCGTCAAAGTGGCTGGCGCACAGTTTCTCCGAGGAGGAGCTTATAAGCCACGAACGTCTCCTTATGCGTTTCAGGGACATGGAGAAAGTGCCTTAGCGCTATTGGCGCAGGCGAGAGAAGCGACTGGACTAGGCATTATTACTGAATTAATGGATGCAGCCGATCTAGAGCCTTTGGCAGAGGTGGCAGACATTATCCAAATTGGTGCCCGCAATATGCAAAACTTTTCGTTGTTGAAAAAGGTAGGCGCACAGGAAAAACCTATTCTGCTGAAACGCGGCATGGCGGCAACCATTGAAGATTGGCTGATGGCGGCAGAATATATTTTGGCGGCAGGCAATCCTAATGTAATCCTCTGTGAGCGGGGGATTCGCACTTTTGATAGTAAGTACACCCGTAACACATTGGATTTGTCTTGCATTCCAGTTTTGCGATCGCTGACTCATTTGCCGATCATGATCGATCCCAGCCATGGTACGGGCAAGTCGGAATATGTGCCCTCTATGGCGGCTGCATCTATTGCCGCTGGCACTGATTCCTTGATGATTGAAGTTCATCCCAATCCTAAAAAAGCATTGTCCGATGGTCCACAATGTTTAACGCCCGATCAGTTTGACCAACTGATGCAGCAGCTTTCGGTGGTGGGTAAAGCGATTGATCGCTGGATTGCGCAGCCTCTCTTGGCAACCGTTTAGTCAACAAGCTGAAGTTTTCTCATATTTGCAGTAGGGACATTTTACGAAATGTCCCTATATTTTTGTGAATCTAAAAAGAATGGTAGAGAATTTTTCAACCTACAACTAACGCGAGATTAATCATGCTTAATCTGCCAGATTTCACCATTCGCCCTGCTGAAGCCCGCGATCGCGCCCAGTTTATTAACTTGGCGCGATTGGCGTTTATGCCAACGCGATCGCAGGCTGATGTGGAAAAAGAGATGCGAGACGAGTTGCTTAATCCACCGAGTGGGCAGGGCTGGGTGCTGACCGATCAAGCCGATAACTTGGCAGGACGCTATCGCCATTTAGAGCTAGCCTTATTTTTTCAAGGGGTAGAGTTTCCGATGGCGGGAGTTGCCGGAGTTGCAGTTGCCCCAGAGCGACGAGGGCAAAAAATTGCTCAAAAAATGATTGAACACGCTTTGCATCAGTTTTACGAGCAGCAAATCCCCTTATCGATGCTGTACCCGTTTCAGCATGGATTCTATCGCCAGTTGGGCTGGGCTTGGGTCGGAGAGACCCGCCAATATCGAGTGTCTGCCCGGCACATTCCGCTTTACTCTGAGCGAGTGAATGTAGTCCCCTATCGGAATGATTTGGAGTCCTCCATTAAAGCGGTGTATCACAAAGCTGCACAGTACCATAATGGCTGGTTGCAGCGAGAACCCAATCGCTGGAAAGGATATTTCAAACCCGAAGGCGGACGAGAAATCTATGGTTACGTTGAAGCCGGAATATTGCTGGGCTATGTGGTGATTGAGTTTACCCATTTGGAACCCACTAAAACGCAGTGGGCGATCGCGGTGCAAGAATGGGTTGCTTTAACGGCTGCCGCCTATCGCGGGCTGGTTGGTTTTTTGGCATCATTGCGAGATCAAATCACCACGATTGTTTGGAACACTGACCCGCAAGACCCGTTTCCTCATTTGCTGAGCGAGCAGCGCTGTGATCCGGCATTCCCCCCCCAACCATTTGAATTTGGTTTAACTCATCGGTTTGGAGCGATCGGGGGCGGGTTTATGTGGCGACTGGTAGATGTGGTCAAAGCCCTAGAACTGCGTCCGATTCATTTAGGGGAACCCTTTGCGATCGCCTTTCATGTCATCGATCCCGTGCTTGGCAATCAACAGATTTCTATAGAATTTGTTGAGCGAAAAATGTACTCTATGCAACAGCCTGCCGCCGCGACCCTAACGGTGTCTATTGAACACTTAACGCAGCTATTTTGTGGAATGCGATCCGCCTCAGAACTGCAATGGTTAGGAGAAATAGAAGTCGCAGGTGACTCTACTTTGATCGCAAAGCTAGATGCAGCATGGCAGGCAAAGCCTCCCTTCTGCTGGGACTTTTTCTAACTTTTTTCTGACTCCTCCGCTGGTTCATCAAACTTAAGAGATTGCAACTCATGCAGTTGATATTCCATGCGCTTGAGCGATCGCATCAATTCCGGCAACATATTTAAATTTTCAGGTAATAAGATTGATTGAGAATGACTGTGAACATATAGGTCATTAATTTTGTTTTGCAACTGTTGAGCAACTCCCAGTGCTTCTTGCCCCATACTCACCAACTGCTGCTGCTTATAAAACCGGAGTGCTGCCCCCCGCAACACTTGTAGAGTTGCCTCTTCGCCCTGCTTTCCAGGGGTAAGCCGCAAGCGCAACAACAGCCTTTGATTTTGATAAAGCCGCTCGACTTCTACCTGCCTGGTTTTTTGGACAGGATTCATCGGAGATTCAGTGAGGGTTTTTAATTCACGAATTACACCATCAAATGTGCTCAATTCCAACCCATTGAGAACCGCTTGGATCGCTCCATTCTGACTCCACAAAATTCTGCCCTGTTGAGATTGTCGCTCTAAATAGAGTCGTCCAATTCCCCAGTCTAAAATGCGAGCGAGCAACTCCTGGAGCAATTCTTTGGGAGAAAGCGTTGCTAACACTTCGGGCGGCTCAGATAAATGAGTGGGATAGATTTCTAGCCGAGTCAGAGTTTGAATCGATGTTGGAGTAGAAGCTTTTTGAACCATCGGTTCAGTGACTTCAGCAACCACCTGCGTTGCATTGACGATAATTTGAGTTGATACAGACTCGATCGCCACTGGTGGCAACATTGTGGGGCTGTCTACCACAAGCGTGGAGTATTCATAGGTCGAGCTAGCAGAATCGTCTGATGGCGCAGTATCCGGCGCAATGGACTCTGCCTCTCCTAAACTTTTACTTGCCGCAAACCGCTTGGCAGATTGCTCAGCAAGTTTCTGGGCTATGCGTCGGGCAAAAGGCTGAGGAGAACTACTCACCGCCTTTTTTTGAGCATCTGCATACTGAAGATAGGCAGATAGCGCCGCATAGTGAACGTCAGATGCGATCGGCTGGGGCACCAAAGAGCAATTCATGTATGCCAAAATTCGACGCACATAATCAAGAGCAGTCGTGTCATCCGTATCCACCATGCCGAGTGTCAGCCGACTGCCTTCCAGCGAAAGCGGCAAAATTTGGTGGTACAGACAGGCTTCAAAGGGCAAAATGCTATCGACCAAACGAAAGGCTTGCTCAGTATCGACCTGAGACATCCAATCAGTTTTAAGCCTAGCGGCATCGCTTTGCTTGCCAGCTAGGGAGTTTTGAGGCTCCAATGGATCACTACTTGAGGACACCATAGGAAATCAATGCAGAAAATAAATATGAGTCACACTATCCTAATCTGCTGATGAATTTTAGCGAAACATAAAATCAAAAATTGACGCGCGCTCCTGTAAATTCTTCATTAAAAGTTACAAATTGATTGCCCACTGCCGAGATAGCCGAGTAGTTACGCTTCAAACCTTGACCCCTAGTGACCTTTAAAGCGGGTGTTACTGAGCCTCTTTACTGCCAAGCCAAGCAGAGACTAAATCAGATTGAGTTTTTACAGCAAAAACTTTGGTGGCGTGATAGCTAATTTTTTCTCGCAGACGGTAAATTTGTTTGATATTCAGGTTTAAGGCTTTGGCGATCGCGTCTTGAGATTGCCCCTGCAAATACAGCCTGAGCCACGCGATCGCGTTGGGGTCTACCTGCTTTTCTAGCAAATATGCCTCAAACCGACACTGAACTGCATTGCGAATTTCTTGTTGCTCTTGCAGGGCTTGAGCTTCCTGATAGTCTACAACGGCACGAGAATCAAGCAAACTCACGGAGCCTTCTGCTTCATCCGGCGCAATTTCATGAGACACGAGCCGAATAAAATCGTTGGCGGGAACTTGAGTCATGCCGCCTTTTTGGGTGCGCCGCAGATAGTTGACAAAGCGATAGCACAGCAGCGGTTGATTGCGAATTGGGCGAAGACAGTATTCTTCCACGCTTGCCAGCAACAAGGCATTTCTCAGGCGTGCATCACGGGTACATTGAGCAATCCAAGTGGCTTGCTGTTGCATATAGCGATCGCCTTGCAGCAGTTCTTGAATCACTTCCTCTAGCACGTCTACCACACTCCGCTGGCGATCGCGGGAGAGGGCAATCCAAGTGCGAATTTTGTTGCGAATCAGGAATAGGTTGCTGAGGCGTTGAATCAGTCCTTTATACGCTCTTACCGGTGAAGCCTCTAAATACCGCTGCCGTAAAATGCGATAGCGGTAGTCCATTGCTTGTTCTGCAATTTGCCGTTGGGTTGGAGTGAAATCATTTAAGCGAGCGGGATTTTCTCCAATCAACCAATAAGCAATACTGTCACGGTTAGTAGAGTTCTGTTCAGGTAACTCTGTTTCTAATCGCGATCGCCATGTCTCTAGAAGTTCTTCAGCGAGTGTCATTTCGTCAGCTAACATCATAACGTTGCTGTCCTTCGGCTCTAAATTACCCTCGTTATCGAGTTTGCACTACAGCCCTCATCCAACACACTCACCCGCACGGGTAAAATTGGGACTGAACGATAGGCAAGAACCGTGAACAGCGCATCATTGGCTAATTTGGGCAGATTCTTTGTCCATCCAGCTTAGCCGATGAAAAATAATCCCAATGTGCATTGTACTAACAATACTCGACTTCCCTTCTAAAGGTTACTGGCTTTAAAGTCTTTGGCTTTAAAGTCTTTGGCTTGAAAGTGTCTACGCCCGATCGCCCGATAGTCGAGGTGGGGCGCTGTCGTTTTCAACCCAGGGCGATCGCTTTTGGATGGAAGCGATCGCCCTCAGCGCCCTTTCAATTAAACCCGCTAAGCCTGAGCGACAGGCTCCTTCGCCAAGAACTTCTCCAACTCCGTCAATGCATCGGCATCCACTTTCGTTTGCATCGGGCAGAACTTGGGACCACACATCGAGCAAAACTCCGCCGTTTTGTAAATGTCGGCGGGCAACGTTTCGTCGTGGTATTCCTTCGCCCGTTCTGGGTCAAGGGATAGCTCAAACTGGCGGTTCCAGTCGAAGTTGTAGCGGGCAGCAGACAGTTCATCATCGCGATCTCGCGCCCCCGGACGGTGACGGGCAATATCCGCCGCATGAGCCGCAATCTTGTAAGCAATCAGCCCATTTCGCACATCTTCTGCATTGGGCAATCCTAAATGCTCTTTGGGAGTGACATAGCACAGCATCGCCGTCCCATACCAACCCGCCATCGCCGCCCCGATCGCGCTGGTAATGTGGTCATAACCGGGCGCAATATCCGTCACCAACGGACCTAGCACATAAAACGGCGCTTCCGAGCATTCTTCCATCTGCTTGCGAACATTGAACTCAATTTGATCCATTGGCACATGACCTGGACCTTCCACCATCACCTGCACATCGTGTTCCCAAGCTCTGCGGGTCAGTTGCCCCAAGGTTTTGAGTTCCGCGAGTTGCGCTGCATCCGACGCATCATGCTGACAGCCAGGGCGCAGTGAATCGCCTAAGCTAAACGACACATCGTACTTTTTAAAAATCTCGATAATGTCATCAAAGCAGGTATACAGCGGGTTTTGCTTGTGGTGATGCAGCATCCAGCGTGCCAAAATTCCGCCACCGCGAGAGACAATGCCAGTGATGCGATCGCGCACCAGAGGCAAATGCTCAATCAAAATGCCCGCATGAATCGTTTGATAATCTACGCCTTGCTGGGCGTGCTTTTCGATGATGTGTAAAAAATCATCAGCAGTCAGGGTTTCAATGTTGCCGTGAACGCTTTCTAACGCTTGATAAATCGGCACCGTGCCAATGGGCACCGAAGAGGCATTGATAATCGTCGTGCGAATTTCATCCAGGTTGCCGCCGCCCGTAGACAAATCCATCACCGTATCCGCACCATATTGGATGGCGAGATGCAGTTTCGCGACTTCTTCATCCATGTTGGAAGAATTGGGAGATGCGCCCAAGTTGGCATTTACCTTGCATTTAGACGCAATCCCGATCGCCATCGGTTCGAGATTTGGGTGATTAATGTTGGCAGGAATAATCATTCGTCCCCGTGCCACTTCCGCCCGAATCAATTCAGCCGGGAGCTTTTCCCGCTGGGCGACATAGTTCATCTCTTCTGTAATGGTGCCCTGACGTGCATAGTGCATTTGAGACACATTGCTCTGTCCATGCCGTTTAGCAATCCACTCTGTCCGCATAGTTTGGCTCCTCTAAAATAACAGCTTCCCTCCGCCGGTATAATCCGGTCTCAGGTTCTCAGGGTGTGTTCTCAGCCTGAAAAACTCAGGCACCCCTAGCGTTGATGGCTTAAAGCATAACATTTCATATTTAGAGGAGCCGAGAAGTTCCAAAAGGTTGAAGGTTTGTGCCAGATTTGGGGCTTCTTCGAGGTGATATCCGGCGGCAACGCTCAGGGCGCGATCGCCTCAGTTACGCCTCATTGAGGAACTGCTGAACGATATTCTGCAATGACTTGATCTATGGTTGGGTTTGCTTTGCCTTTCGCGTTGATAAACACAACCGGGGAATCTCCCTTCATTAGCTGATCCATTTGCTCTATGGCTTCAAAAATGTCTTCGGTGGAATCAGAGTTCATTGAAATAGACTCGGTTCGTCGGTAGGGAATGTTGAGTTTTGCCAAACTGTTCGCTAATGTTCGCGCCCGAACTCCTTCAGGGCGATCGCATTCAGGACCGACAATCAAAACTTCGTTCGCGATCGCGCCATCGGGCATCGCGGCTTTCACAAACCCGGTCTGGGTTGCCGCTTGGCTAGCCGTTGCGGTGCGACTGGTGGATTTGGCATACACCACTACGCCGATGATGGCAGCTTGTGCCGCGATCGCCAGACCGATAAATACCGAGATTTGAGTTGATCCTTTCATAATTATTCGGATGAAAACAATGTGGTTCCATGCTACTCAGCGCCAAGATAGGCAAGTGCGATCGTAGTCACAGTTCTTTCTTCAACCACAATCACGCAGTATCCTGAATCATCACCCTATCTTCATCGCAATCAAGCCTGGAACCGATGCAACTTCTGAAATATTCCCTTAGAACTCATTTAGGATCATTTTCTGCAAAATAAAGTGGGCAGGCAAACCGCCTGAAACAACCTAAGGGACAATCGGTCGAAACTCAGCGATGACCGCAAAGCATATAAAAACGATGGGCATCATGCTAGCGATGGCAGAAAATATCAAATGGCTTGTATCGCCTCAAATGGAGAAAAGTGCGTGCATGAGAGGCGATCGACAATGGACTGGATAATAGCGCAACAGCCCCCTTTGGACGGCAATCCTGCTATGGACAGCCCAACAGCAGGAAACATTTCTGAACTGGTCATTATCCTGATCATTCTGCTGCTGATTGCCACAGCCGTTGCACTGATCACACAACGACTGCAAATTCCCTATGTCACAGGATTGGTTCTGGCAGGTCTGCCCATTACGGAGGTTTTGTCCCGTCGAATTGGGTTAGATCCATCCTTAGTCTTAAATCTTTTCCTACCTATTCTGATTTTTGAAGCTGCAATCAATACGGAGATTAGCCGTCTCCGCAGCACCATTAAGCCGATCGCGCTTTTGGCGGGTCCAGGCTCTCTCTTTTCCTCAGCAATTATCGCAGTTCTGGTTAAATTTGGGCTGGGGCTACCCTGGATTCCCGCATGGCTGATTGGAGCCATTCTGGCAAATACCGACACCGTATCGATGATCGCGGTCTTTAAAGAGATTCGGGTGCCCTCCCGGTTAACCACCATTGTTGAAGGAGAAACACTGTTCAATGATGCGGCGGCTCTAGTTTCCTTCAATTTGGTTTTAGTTGTTTATGCTACCGGGTCTTTGACTGTTTTTGAGGGAGTCAAGGAAATGGTTGTGGTCAGCTTGGGTGGAGCACTCGTGGGGGTCGTCTTAGGCTACTTGAGCCTGCCGATATTTGCTCGATTAAATGACCCGTTGAGCAGTCTCTTGCTAACCGTTGCCTTGGCGTTAGGAACATTCCAAATCGGTCAATTCTGGGGGGTATCGGGTGCGGTGGCGGTAGTCATTGCCGGACTAATTTTTGGTAATCTTGGGCTATCTCACAGTTCGTCTGCCTCGGATCGAATTACTTTGTTGAGTTTTTGGGAATACGCTGGTTTTGGGGTGAATACATTTATTTTCCTGCTGATTGGCATCGAAATTGACCCAGCGACCCTATGGGGTATTCTGCCATCGATTTTGCTCGTGATTCTGGCATATCAACTGGGGCGGGTTCTCTCGGTCTATTTGTTATTGGCGGGACTGCGCTGGTTCGATCGCCCGATTCCGCTACGCTGGCAGCACGTTCTGTTTCTGGGAAACATCAAAGGTTCACTCTCAATGGCATTGGCGCTCAGTATTCCGCTGACAATGCCAGGACGGGATAAAATCATCGCACTGGTTTTCGGTGCCGTTTTATTTTCCCTAGTCGGACAAGGATTAAGCCTACCTTGGCTGGTCAAGCGGCTAAAAATCAGTCGGATTTCGGTTGCCATGCAGGAAATTGGGCAGTTACAGATTCAATTAATTGGGTCTAAGGCAGCTCAAGATGAACTAGATAGTTTGCTGAAATCAGGGGTTTTGCCGAAGGCGGTTTATGAGGAGTTGTGGGCATCCTATCAAGCGCGAGTTGCCCAGTCTGAGCGAGTACTGCGCGATCGCTACAATCAACATCGGGCAGGTCAATTGGAGGGCGATCGCAGGGGGCTAGATGCGATTCGGCGGCGCTTACTCTTAGCCGAAAAAGGCGCTGTTAGCGATGCGCTCCGCAAGCAAATCGTCCCAGAAGACTTGGTTCAGCCCTACATCAAGGATCTGGATGAGAAACTTCTAACGTTGGAAGATGACTAGCGTGAATGCCGAGGTAATCAATCATGGAGTGAACTAGCTCTGGACGGGTGACGACAAGGATTGTAGAGCCTGCTTCAAGAACAGTATTGCCGTTGGGAATCTCCAAATTTGCACAGGCATGGCATTGATACCCAATAATCAGCGAACCCGTGGGAAAGCGCGGGTCTTGAGCAATGTGGGCAACGGTGCGACCTGCCACATAACAATCGCCCGGAACCGGTAACTTTAAGACCTCCACTTGTCCTTGCTCAAAATGCATCATTGACTCGACTTCAGGGTATTCAATCGCATTCGCCATGGTGGTGACTGCCAAATCAATCGTACTGATGATGTGGCTGGCTCCAGCCAGACGATAAGCTTCTAGAAATTCGCGATCGCGCATCCTCACCACAGTATGGGAAATACCATAGCTTCTAGATAGAGTAATCAATGCTAAATTCAACGCATCATCCCTGAGCGCAGCAATGACTGCATTCGCTTGTTTAATTCCCGCTTCCAGCAAAACCGTTGTGCTAACTGCACTACCCTCAAATGCCATCACGCCAATTTTTTCACGGGCAAAGCGACAAGCCAGCGGATCTGCGTCAATAATGGCGATCGTATGACCCAGGTTTAATAACTGCTGCGCTAACCCCAGCCCCATCATTCCTGCTCCACCAACTAATACATACATAGCTGCCTGTCCCTCAGAACGACCATTACAGATGTATCACTAATAGAACCGATTTAGTCTTTGGGGATTGGAAGAGGACTGACGAATGGGTAAAACGGCTGGTTTAGATTTTATAACCACTGGGAACACTGATCTAAGTAGCTTCTGCAAGAACTATGACTGTTCCATACTGCAACTAGGGGTGACCAATGGCAAACGAGGGGCACCTTGCAATAGTGAAGCAAGGAGTGGAAGCGTGGAACGAATGGTCATGCGAGAATCCAAAAATCACTCCCAATCTTGAAGGAGCCAACTTTAAAGAAACAAATTTGAGAGAGATCAACCTCTACAAAGCCGAGTTGCGCGAGGTCAGCTTTAGTCAGGGCGATCTCAGCATGGCAAATCTAGAGGGAGCCAATCTGGGAATTGCGATTTTGGAAAGAGCAACCCTTTATACCGCCGTTTTATACAAAGCCAATCTACGGGAAGCTAACCTTTACAAAGCGGATCTCAGAGAAGCCGACCTTAGCCAGGTTGATCTCAGTATGGCAAATCTGCGGGAGGCAAATCTATGTACCGCCTTACTCGAAGGGGCGACTTTGTACACTGCAATTTTGCACAAAGCAAACTTATGGGAAGCCAGTCTCTACAAAGCTGATCTGCGGGAAGCCGACTTCAGCATGGCAAATTTGCGCGAGGCAAATCTGAGTTTGACCAACCTGAGCATGGCGAATCTTTGCATGGCAAACCTGGTGGGAGCCGCCCTCTACGCGGCAAATTTGTGCGGAGCCAACCTAAATTTGGCGAATCTTTGCATGGCGAATCTTTTGGGGGCAAGTTTGCATCGGGCAACGTTAGTGGGTGCCACTTTAATTGGAGCGAACTTCTACAAAGCCAGTTTGGTGGAGGCGAATCTTCGGAAGGCGGATTTGCGAGAGGCAACGTTGAGCTTGGCAAATTTGACGGACGCAAATCTTCATTCAGTAAATCTCAGTCGGGTAAACCTGCGGGATGCCAATCTGCAAGGCGCTAATTTAACCTTAGCCAATTTGGCAGAGGCAAACTTGCACCGCGCTAATTTGACTGGAGCGAAGTTGGAGAGTGTTAATTTGACTGGAGCGTGTTTAAGAGAAGCGATTTTGCCCGATGGCACGGTGAATGAGTGAGGAAGGGGAGTGCGGGGTACGGAGTGCGAAGTGGGGAGAAGTTTTGAGTTTTGTAAGTCCTTCGGACTGGCTTTGCCAACGCGTAGCGTTGACCTAGGAGATGTTTTGAGTTTTGAGTTTTGAGTTTTGAGTTTTGAATTGCGAACTCCGTACCCCAAACCTCGAACTCCGTACCCCAAACTGGCTTACGTTTCTAGCATTTGTAGGTGGTAGAGGCTGGCGTAGAGTCCGTTTTGGGCGAGGAGTTCTTCGTGGCTACCGGATTCGACGAGTTGCCCGCGTTTGAGCACGAGAATGCGATCGCACTTGCGAATAGTACTCAGGCGGTGCGCGATGATAATTGCGGTGCGTCCTTTCAACAATCGGTCTAAGGCATCTTGCACCAGCGCTTCTGTGCCGACATCCAGGCTGGCGGTGGCTTCGTCTAATACCAAAATTTTAGGATCACGGATCGCCGCGCGGGCAAAGGCGAGCAGTTGTTTTTGCCCAGCGGATAGGTTCGTGCCCCGTTCCCGCAGTGGCGTATCGTATCCTTGGGGAAGTTGTTCGATCAGGCGATCGACATTGGTGTTTTGCGCCGCTGCTTGAATCTCTTCAAACGAGTAGGTTTCACCCAGCGTAATGTTGCTTTTCACGTCTCCCGCGAAGATAAAACCATCCTGCAAAATTACGCCCATATGACGACGCAACTCAGTTTGAGGCAACTCGCGCACATCAATGCCATCCACCAAAATCTTGCCTTCGTTGGCTTCGTAAAGGCGGGTTAGCAAGCGAATGATGGAGCTTTTTCCGGCACCCGTGGGACCGACTAACGCCACTTTTTCACCGGGATGAATGGTGAAATTGAGATCCTTCAAAACGGGATCTTCAGGCTTGTAGCCAAACCACACTTGATCAAACTGAATCTTACCCGTTTCACTATCAGGATGGGCATATAACGTTTTTGGATTGGCAATATCCCGAATTTCGATCGGTTCGCTCATGATATCGTCAACGCGTTCGATCGCCGTCAACCCCGCTTGGATCGCCGTAAATTTCTCAGCAAACTGACGCAATGGATCAAACAATCGTTGGGCATACAAAACAAATGCCGATAGAGTGCCCAACCTCAATTGGTCATCCATAATCAGCCAACTGCCGACCCATAAAACTCCCGCGATCGCCACCAGCGAAATCCACTCCAGCGTTGCCGAAATCGCCGAATCATGAAAAATGGTCTTATCCACTTCTTTGATGTAGCGCTGATTTATTTGGCGAAAAAGCTGGGAGTTGAATTCTTCGCGGCGAAATAGCTGTACGACTCCAATGCCCACAATATTTTCTTGCAGCATAGAATTGAGCGCAGAGATTTCTTCACGGGCGCGGTAGTTGGCTTTGCGAAACTGCTGCTGAAAATAAATAATCAGCGCCGTTACCGGAATTAGCATCACCACCAACAGCAACGCCAATTGCCACTGCAACAAAAACATTAAAACGGCAATCACCAGGATGGAGAATAAATCGCCAATAATCCCGATCGCCCCGGTCGAAAACACATCTCCCAGCGACTCCACATCACTCGTTAAGCGCGTAATCAGCCGACCGACAGGCGTGCGGTCAAAAAAGCGCATTGCCAGCGATGTGACGTGAAAGAACAAATCAGTCCGAATATTCGCCGTAATATTTTGCCCAACTTCTTGCACCAAATAGCCCTGCCACGCATCTAAAAATGCCCGTGCCGCCAACGTGACTAACAGCAACCCCGATAAGAGGTTGATGCCCGTCGTCAGCGGCACCCCTTGCAAAAACTTCAGCCAAGTTGGTTCCTGCCGCACCAAGGAAATAGCATCGCCGACTAAAATCGGCTGAATCGCTCCCGCAAGGGATGCAGGCACGAGCAACAACAGCGAAAACACGAGCTTGCGACGATTTTGGAGGGCATAAGGAATCAGACTTTTTAAAAGTCGCCAATCCGTTCCTCGTTTTACGCGATAGGTAGAATTCCTAGGTTGAATGGGAGCAGTCATTGGGCAAATCCGCAGGAAGCTAGAGAGAAATTTCTTTCTCACTGTAACCCTTTGGGGAAGTTAGAAGCGGCAAATGCCTTGTTCTACTCTTCCCAACATTGGCAGGTCACGACTTCAGGGCTAGACATAACGGACTGTAAATGCTGCCGAACCAGATTCAGCAATGCTTGAGGTTCCGGTGGCTTGGTTAAAAAATCCGACGCGCCTGCTAACTTGGCACGGGTGCGATCGATAAAACCGCTCTGGCTCGTCAGCACAATAATCGGCGTATTTTGAAAAATCGGCGTTTTTCGGAGGAACGCACACAGGTCATAGCCATTGGCGTTGGGCATAACCAAATCTAGAAAAATTAAATCAGGTTTATTTTTACTTAAAATGCCAATACCCGATAAAGGCTCCTGGATTTTTAAGACTCGATAGCCCGCCGGTTCTAAATAAAATATTGGCAAGAAATTGCCCAACCGTTGGGCTGTCGTCCACACAGGCAATTAACGGGCGAACCGCCTGACTCGTTGACATCTTGGCGCGCCATTGGGTGAAGGGGTGCGGTAAGTCGGCAACTTCTTCGAGGGCGATCGCGCCTCGCTGCACCCACGGCAACAAAAATCGGGTAATGGTGGTCACCGGTCGTCGGGCATAGCAGGCAATATCCCACAGGGTATAGCGCCCGGTCAAAAATGGACGCAGATTAACCGGCAATGTTGCGGCATTTGGCAACTCCGAGGAAACCGTTTTCAGGACGGGTGATTGATAAGGATTCAGCGACTCCAACTCTAATGATTTCCAACTCTTCCAAAGCTGGCGCGATCGCTGAAGCACTACCTCCACATCCGCTGAAGATAGCAGCAATCCCAACGCCGCATTATCATTGAGCGAAAATCGCTGCACCGCCGACCACTCAACCGCCAACGCCGGATTGCTCACCCACGTAAACAGCACCTCCTCCAAGCTCATTTTGATCACCCCTTGAGCCTGCTGCACACTCAACTGGTTCTGAGCAACACCCTGGCTCAAATATTGATGTTCCCAAGGTTCACCGGTTGGCATCTGGTTTACTACATAATCCGGCGATTGCTGCTTCATTGCCCGCCGCCATCGCCGCACCCGATGGCGGTTGCCAGTCGCATAAACCAATCGACCATGAAAAAAACAAAGCCTCCAGCAGTGCTTATCATTACCAAGCTGCAACTCCCCTGTGGCTCGCTGCTGGCTAATGGAAGCGAGAGTACGAGCAGTATTAACGTAGGCAATTGAAAGAGATGACATTCCTAAAGACACCTGATGATTGAATAATGGATAACATTGCCGCACGTCAGTCTGGCTGATCGGCGGATCTATCTACATAGTCGATGTATTTATCCAACCACACCGAATTTCGGCATCTAGCATTACTTAAGTAGGGCACACTTTTCTGACATTCTTTGTCCAGAGTTCCCAAGTTTTTTAAAGAACTTGCTATTTATCCTTGGCTTGTGCGTATTTATTCCTAACGCTTTTCCAGAATTAATTAGCTCCCATGAATTCAGCAATTTCGCCGCAACGAAGGGCACACTAGAAGATAGATTTACTTTCCTGTAGTGGGCGGAGATGGCATGAGAGATCGGATTGAGCGATTAACCGAAAATCTGGGTCAAGTGATTGTTGGTAAATCCGATGCCATTCGGTTAGTGCTAGTGGCGCTCCTCTCTGGCGGTCACACCCTGCTAGAAGACGTTCCTGGAGTCGGTAAAACCCTATTAGCAAAATCCCTGGCGCGATCGATTGATGGCAAGTTTCAGCGGATTCAGTGTACCCCCGACTTGCTCCCCACCGACATCACGGGAACCAATATTTGGAATCCTCGAACCGGTGAGTTTGAATTTTTGCCGGGTCCGGTATTTGCCAATGTGGTGCTTGCGGATGAAATCAATCGAGCTACGCCTCGCACCCAGTCGGCGCTGTTAGAAGTGATGGAAGAGCAACAGGTGACGGTAGATGGTAACTCTCGGTTGGTTCCCGCCCCGTTCTTTGTGATTGCTACTCAAAACCCGGTGGAATATCAGGGCACCTTTCCGTTACCCGAAGCGCAAATGGATCGGTTTGCACTGGCTTTGTCTTTAGGCTATCCCTCTGAGACAGAAGAATTGCAAATGCTAGAGCGGCTTCAGCGAGGAACCGCTTCAAAAGATTTGCAGCCCTGTATTTCGCTGGATGAGGTGAAGGAACTCCAACGATTGAGTGCCCAAGTGAAGGTGGAAGCCTCTTTGCAGCAGTACATTTTGAACTTGGTACGGGCAACTCGTGACGATGAGGAGATTACGTTAGGGGTGAGTCCTAGAGGCACCATTACCCTACAGCGAGCGGCTCAGGCGTTCGCTTTTTTGGACGATCGCGACTATGCCATTCCCGATGATGTGAAATATCTCGCACCCCACGTACTCGCGCATCGGATGATTCCAGCAGGTGGACGCAGGGCAAGGGCGATCGTCGATCGTCTATTAAACTCAGTAGCAATTCCTTAGCAGGGTTCGGGGTTCGGAACTCAAAACTCAAAACTCAAAACTCAAAACTCCTCCCCACTCCCCACTCCGTACCTCGCCCTTCTACGTCACTGCAACCACAACAGCGGCACTTTCTACTGCAAGTCGGTTGACGGCGCTGAGGGCATAGGTTCCAGGGGTCGCGATCGCTTCCCTGACTGCGGCTGGCAAAATCTGTTTGAGTATCCATTGGTCGCCCGTTTTTTGATAAAGCGTCCACGATCGCACGTCTGCGGGGGCGGGGTTCCAGGTGAGTTTACCAGCGACGGCTTTGAGTCCGGTGGGGATGGCGGGGGCGGATGCGGTCAGCCAGGGGATAGTGGGGGCAAGGGCGGGAGTGCGATAGGTGGTGGTGCGGAAGTGATCGCCTACACCCTGGCGATTTTGGCTAATGGCATCCATGCTGAAGAAGACATTGCCGAGTACAAGTTTTGGCTTTAGTTGGCGAGTGATTTCAATTTGGCGATCGATTTCTGCCAGTTCCCAGGCTTTGCCATCCAGTTGTGCCAAGTTATTGCCGGGGTAGAGGTGGCGCTGTTGGGGGTTATTCGCTGCCCACCAGTTCAACAGCACCGGATAGCTTTGATTGGGCGCATCAATTCGCCAGTAAAGCTGAGGCGACAAATAATCCAGCCAGCCTTGCTGCAACCACTTGAGCGAGTCGGCATACAACTGGTCGTAGGCGTCTAATCCTTGAATGGAGGGCGGTTGCCCCGGACGATAGATCCCAAAAGGACTAATGCCAAATTTGACGCTTGGTTTGGCAGCGCGAATACCAGTCGCTAATCGCTGCACCAACCGATTCACGTTATCTCTGCGCCAATCGCCTAACGCTAAGGTGCCACCCGTGCGGCGATAGGCTTGATAGGTTTTGTCATCGGGAAAAGTTTGCCCTGCGATCGGGTAAGGATAAAAATAATCATCCAGGTGAATGCCATCCACGTCATAGCGCTTCACCACATCCAAAATCACGCTGTAGGTGCGGTCTTGCACCACTTTCGCGCCTGGGTCCATCCAAAGCTGATTTCCCCAGACGTACACAGCCTCTGGATGAGTGACTGCAATATGGGGAGCCGCATTCACAGTTTGCCGCGAAGTCCGAGCGCGATAAGGATTGAACCAGGCGTGAAGTTCGATGTTGCGTTGGTGGCACTGGGCGATCGCAAATTCCAGCGGGTCATACGTTGGATTGGGTGCTTTGCCCTGAGTGCCAGTGAGCCAATGACTCCAGGGTTCCAAGGGCGATCGATAGAGGGCATCGCCTTCGGGTCGAATCTGAAGAATCACCGCGTTAAAATTCATTGCCTGGAGGCGATCGACCAGTGCGATAAATTCGGCTTGCTGCTGTTGAGGGGTTAGCCCGGTCTGCGATGGAAAATCTTTATTCCACACGGAAGTTACCCAAACCGCCCGAAACTCACGGGAATGGCTCACCCGCACAGTCTGGCTGGGTTGCCAGCGGACGATCGCGCTGGAGGCGATCGCGGGAGCCTGTTGCAATGCCACTAAACCTTGATAGACAAAAGCTGCCATTTCAGCGCGAGTCGTGGGTTGAGTGGGGCGCAACCGCCGCAGAGCCGGATAGTTGACCACAATGCTATTCACCGTTGCCGCAGCGATCGCGTTCGTGGCATAGCCTGGAATTTGGGCAGCATCTTCATAAAGTGCCTTCAGTGGCACGGGAATATTTGTCGATATCTTTAAGCCACCCATTAGCGCCGCCAAAGTTTGCGATCGCGCGATCGGTTCAGTAGGACGAAACAGTTGCCCCGGATAGCCACTCATAAACCCGGTTTCGTATGCCCAGCGAATCGCACCCGCCGCCCAATAATTTGCGGGCACATCCAAAAATGGCTGGTAGGGACGAATCGGCGATCGCGGAAAAGCGGTTTGCAACACGATCGCAAACTCTGCCCGACTGACCGCTTGCTCTGGTCGAAAGCTGCCATCGGGAAAGCCCCGCACAATACCCCGCTGCGCCAACGCTTCGATAAACGATCGCGCCCAGTGCGTTTGAATATCGGGGAAGTGTCCTGAAAAAGAAGTCATGCCGCAGTCACCCACGCTGAATTTCTGGAAACAAAAATATTAAAGCCCGATTTCGGGTTGCCAGACCCCCTCCAAGGAATGCAGCTTAACTTACTGATATGACCGTGGTTAGCGCAATGAGGGCGGGCGATCGCCCCAAATCACCCCTTGCACTGACGCTGGATGAAAATAGCAATTTTCTACATTTGCATAGTTCAAATTGGCGCGGGTAAGTTCTGCATTCATGAAAATCGCTTGCTGCAAGTTGGCTTCCTGCAAGTTGGCACGATGCAAATAAGCGCCGCTTAGGTTGGCGCTTTGCAAAGTCGCTCCTTGCAGGTTTGCATCTGCCAAGTTTACCTTCCGCAGATTTGCCCACCGGAGATCTGCGCCTGCCAAATTTGCGCCGCTAAGATCTGCCCCCACTAGATAGGCACCACATAAATGAGCCTGGGTGAGAATCGCCCGATGCAAGATTGCGTGATAAAAATGAATCTGACCCAGTTCTGCTTGGTGCAAATTTGCGTCGCTGAGATTGGCATTTCCCAGATCGGCATCCATCAGCAGCGCCAGACTCAGATTGGTGCGTTGCAGGTGTGCCCCAGTCAGATCGGCATCCCGCAGGTCAGCTTGATATAGCTCGGTGCCGATCAGGTTGGCATTGCTGAGGTCGGCTCCGCGCAGGTTTGCCTGGGTCAGGTTGGCTCCAATCAGGTTGGCATGGCGGAGATTGGCGTAGCTAAAATTGGCGTGGCTGAGGTTAGCATCGACTAATTCAGCATGACTCAGATCCACTCTGGAGAAATCAAGCGATCGCCCCCGTTCAGTGCCACCCTGCTTCCCCTCATCCGCAACAGGCTCAGATCCATTGCGTCTCAGGGATACTAATTGCTGCTTCAACTGGGTTAAATATCTAACGTCCGCCATCCGCTTTTTGCCCTTTATCCATCGGAAAGCGCCCTTATTCTCAATCTATCTTTGCACTGAATGTCGCCCAATTATTCCAATCGTCCTGCATCGGGCGATCGCCCAGGCACACTTTCGATCGCCGACAGCACCGCATGAGAAGCCGCCAAAATATCCCGCTCTTCACCCCCCAAATACAAGCGCCCAAAGCTGCCGACCGCCGACACTTGCAAAATGTTGACCAACGCCGCTTTTTCTGCTTCGTTCGCTGCCAATGCCGCCCAAGCGGCAGGTTCTACTTCAAACACATAGAGCGTTTGCCCAGACATGATCATTTGCCCCCGGCGGGTGCGGTTAATCAACTGGGCATGGTGGGGGTCAACATTGCGAATAATTTGGCTCGAAAGCACACGAGGCTTGAGGCAATCTTGGCGGCGCACTTCCAGCGTATCCAAAATGGCTTTGCCTGCCGCTTGCAGTTCTCCTTGATTGGTGGAGTGAAGCTCTAGCAAGCCATAGAGACGTTCCACCATCAGCACTCCCGGACGCACCACCGCCGATTTCAGCGCCACATCGGTAATCCGGTTAATTTCGATGCCAGGAGAAATTTCAATCCAGAGGGAAGCATCGCCCGGAAGGGGAAGAAACCCAATCGAAACGGTTCCTAGATAAGCGGCGTGCTGAGCTTGCAGCCGATCAATATAAACGTAGCTACGCAGGTCAACGCCCAAGAGTTTAATTTAGTCCGGGTAAACTCATTCAGTATACGGTGTTGAGTTTACCGATCGCCACGAAAGATCGCCACGAAAAGATTGCGTTAGGTTTTACTATGGGGGAATTCGCCTGGGTTTCACCCCCCAAACCCGCTGAACGGCTGCCCCTTGGGAACTAGGCGATTCCCGTAGGGAGTCTTGTGGAAAGCTGCGCTAACGTTTCACGAATCGCCACCCCTGCCATGCCCTCTGATCCATACCAAAGCCAGGTTTTCCGTAAGCTATTGCACCAAACGCGCCACTGGCTCGATCGCCGCCAGCAAACCGTGCGCCAGTTGCAAGTTGCTGCCAGTTGGAGCGCCCAAATTTTAATTTATCCGGTGTATGCCCTGTTTCAATCGGCAAGATCGCTGGGCAAAGCGTTAGGTAAGGCAATCCAGCCCGATGCGATGAGCCTGCTATCTGCGGAAAATTTTGACGAGATTGAAATTCCGCTGCAATCTGCCCCCTTGCCGTTCACGGCGGAAACTGCCTTACAGCAGGTATTTCAGGTCGTCGATCGCTTTTCTTTGCCAGAACGATTACCCATTGGGCTAGAGCCACAGACGACGCGAATACGGGCGATCGCCTGTTTGGTGGAAACCCAAGCGCTGGTATTGGTGACTCAAGCGAATCAAATATTGGATGTCTTAAACCCGCATCAGCAAGATGAATTAGCCCAACGGATTCGTGGGGAAGTAGCGGTATATGAGCGATTCGTGAAACATTCTCGAAGCGTTCCACAGGACTCCCTCCGGGAATCGCGTCGTTCTAAAAGTTTGCCCAATCGAGTGATTGGGGCATTACAGGGGGCGCAATCCTGGTTGTTCAATCGTCTGCGTCCAGCCGCGACTCACGCCTTGCCTGCGGACTCTACACCGTCTGTGGATGCTCCAATCCGACAGTCGATGTTGGCAGTGCGCGACTGTTTGGCAGAAGTGGATGTTTCGAGCCATTTGCCGCTGTTAACCGTCGCCGCCAGCAGCAGCTTATCTGCCCCCGTCGCCATTTTTATTCGCGGGGTGGCAACGCAACTGGAGCCGCGATCGCTGGTGCTAGTGACCAATCGTAACGAGATTCTAGATATTTTGGATGCTGACCAACAACTGATTTTGCAACAGCGGATTATTTGGGAAGTGGTTCGCTATCGTCGCTATTGGCGATTGCGCCATGCGGCGGCTCAGCTTGATCTCGTGAGTCCGCCCCAGGTTAGCAGCCCGGTTTTTCCCGGTGTGCGTCCGTTTTATCAGCTAATGGCATGGATGCAGCAGGGTTCTGTGGCGATCGCCGCCAACCTCTTTAGGGAAGCAGATTTGGCGGCTCGGTCACCAGCAATAGTGTGGTTTTCCCCTCAGATTCGGACTCAACGCGATCGCGGCAGCGCGGCTTTAATTCCTGCCATCCGTCGTTCTAAGCGATCGCTCAATGCTGAACTGACGATTTCTCAAGAAAATTTATCTGAGAACATCGCTCAGCCGATGCTTAATAGGGCGCGATCGCCTGACATAGCAACGATTCCAGACAACTTCACCCCAGAAATTATTGATGCCGAAGTCACGCTGCTAGGCTATGAGCCAAGCCTGCTAGAACGCATCCTGCGGCTGCTAGATTTCTGCTTTTTTGCAGTCGAAGAATTTACTCGCTTGCTGTGGAATGGCGTACTAAAGCTCGTTCCTAAGCGGTACTAGGTGACTTTCAACCGTTAGGATAATGGGTGGAAAACGATTTTAGGAATAGTTATGAGCAACGCGATTGCAGATATTTCGGTCAAAACGATCACAGGCACCGAGCAATCTTTGAAAGACTATACCGGCAAGGTATTGCTCATTGTCAACTTAGCGTCCTATTGCGGCTACACGCCCCAATACAAAGGGTTGGAAGCGCTGTATCAAAAGTATCGTGCTCAAGGATTTGAGGTGTTGGGGTTTCCTTGCAACGACTACGGCGCTCAGGAACCGGATAGCACCGATACAATTGCCCAATTTTGCGAAACCCGCTATGGCGTAACCTTTCCTTTATTTGACAAGGTTCATGCGAAAGGTGCCGAGCAGCATCCGCTCTATGCGCGGCTGACCCAAACCACCCCCGCTGGGGATGTTGCCTGGAACTTTGAAAAGTTTTTGGTGAACAAGCAGGGTGAAGTGGTGGGTCGATTTAAAAGCGCGATCGCCCCCGATGCGGCAGAACTGATCAGCGCGATCGAAAAAGAACTCGCTGCCTAGGGCGATCGCGCCGATCATGGGTAGGGATAGGTTTGCTGGCACTTCTTACACCCGCGATCAACAGCAGATCGGCAACAGCCAAGCCTATCCCGCCGCTAGCCTATTAAAAACCGAGGCGGAGTCAGCCAAAATAAGGTGCTGCGTCCTATGGGAGAGCCAGTTTCAGGCAAAGTCAGACCCATCACTCCCGCTTTTTTTAGCTCAACTGCGCCTTTCACTTCACCCCAGGCTAATCGCTCCGCCCAAGTGCTAAGGCTCGGTTCATGTCCCACTAATGCCAAGCGCCCTTGGTCGCCAGGGGTCCAATCTGCTAGCCAATCTAACCACGGGGTAATGGTTCCAGAAGCCAGATAACCGGCTTCTTGCAGTTGAGTGCTTAAGCCAGTTTCTAGCAAAATATCTGCGGTTTGTCTGGCGCGTATGAGCGGGCTAGTAAGAATTAAATCGAACTGCAACCCTAGATCCACCAGCCGTTTGGCAACTAAGCGGGTCTTTTTTTTGCCCTCTTCTGTTAGCGGACGTTCATCATCGTTGGGGTAGGTGCCAAATTCACCTGCCAACCCATGCCGAATTAAGTACAGTTCAATCATTGTGTTTACCAATAATCACTAGGGTTTTGGATGAAAATGACCTACCCGTGATCTGGGTTTCGACTTCGCTCAACCCGCAAAGCCGAAAGGTTTCGGCTTTTACCCCAGCTTTCGCCCTAAGCACCCTTCGGCTTAACCGCTCAGCCGAACGCGAAGCCGAAACCCATCGCTTGGCAAATTATTAACCCGCAGATTCTCTAGCTCATTCCATTGCGATAATGTTGATCAGGGTTAATCAAGCGCAACAGTTTTTGTTTCACCTGCGTGTCAAACACCATCCACTTCATTTTTGCGTAATCGGCACTTTCGGCAAAGCCAGAGAGGAAGCCTAGAGGAATTTCAAAGCCGCCTGCCTGCGATCGCCCACCGCCAAAGAAGCGCCCTTGAGAATCATGACCAAAGGCTTCTTTCAAAAACTCATCGGGATCAAGGGTGATTTTGTTGGTTCGCAGGGAGCCGATCACCAGTTCAAGGTCTTCGCCTTCATCGTGAACAATGCCATACACAACAGCGGTATGCACATTTTCTTCGGTCACTAGAAAGTCTGCGGCTTGGGGAATGGCATCGCGATCGTCATAGCGCAAATAGCCCACTCCAGCGATGGAAAAGTTATTTTGAACGATGCGATTTTTGAGCGATCGCTCGATTACATCCATCACTTGCTTCGAGCGAGAAGACTGCAACACCGCATTCAACAGTTGCGCGTCATAAAACCGACTTAAATACGCCGCCGCCAAAAAATCTTCTTCCTGAGCTTGCCGGAGCGCGTTAGTATCCGACCGCAGCCCGTGCATCAACGCCGTTGCACACTTGACGTGTTCACTGGAGTTATTATCTAGCTTCAGCAAACCCGCTTGCAAATATTGCGTCACGATGGTAGCAGTGGCGCGAGTGTAAGGACGAATATCAATAAACTCTGCCTTGATCTCACCTTGCGAACTGTGATGATCAATCACGACCACAATGGGGATGCCTGCTTCTGCCAAAGAAGGGGTTAACTGGCTGGTAGTGCCTTGGTTGTCGATGAAAACGCACCCTTGATATGCCGCTAGATTGCGGTTTTTAACGGTGGGTAACGCCCATCGCTGCACGGGGAGGCTAGTTAATTTAACGAGGGCGATGTTTTCTTGATGACTTAAGGTTCCGGCATAGACCATATCGCACTGAATGTCGTACTTCTGAGCGATTAGCTTGTATGTCCATGCAGAAGACAAGGCATCGGGATCAGGAAAATCTTGCAGCACAATTAACTGACGTTCTCCCTGATGGCGCTCCAGCAATTTTTGCAGCGCTTCTACTTTCTGAAGCTGCTCTCGCGATCGCCCAGTATCATAGGACGATGGCTGGGAGCGATAAGTTGGCGATTCGTGCAGAGATTTGAGCAATGGCTCAACCGGATCAAGCTCGACAGGAACTTGTTGAGCTATAGGTTGGGCATCTTCGGTGGCAGTCAAAACACTCTTAGCGGTAATATTACGAATGGTCACGGAATTAGTTTTTTAGGTAAAGGATGGTGAGACCGTAGCAACGAGGAATACTTAAGCAGGCGATGCGGTATTAAGGGAGTTACTAAAAGACTGAAGATAAACGGTCTAACCTGACCTCTTGATCATCGCAAAAAAACCGTAGAAGCACCATGAATCTTTAGTGCGATTGTTTAGACGAACTCAACCCCGATCGCGGCTCAGCAAACCTGAGAAAGGAAGGAATGACGGCGATCGCTGAAAAAAGAACTCCCCTCAGAACCGCTTTAACCGGTTTCCATTGATTACAATCCGATCACATACTTGCGCCACTCTTGGTTTAAGCCATTTTTTACGTGCTTTGTCACTTCAAAATAAAGCCCACTGTAGGGTTTTTGAGGCGGAATATGGAGCGGCATCCCCGCTTCTTTTGGGGTGCGGCTACCTTTTTTGACATTGCAGCGCACACAAGCGGTTACAATATTTTCCCAAGTATCTTTACCGCCGCGCGATCGCGGAATCACATGATCCAGCGTCAAGTTATCCCCCGTATAGCTGCAATACTGGCAGGAATAGCTATCGCGGTGCAGTAGATTCTTACGGGTAAGTGGAATCTCCTTGTAGGGAACACGCACATAATGACGCAGCCGGATCACCGTGGGCAGAGGGAAGCCGGAGTAAATATACTTACCGTTATGTTCAACTTGCTCCGCTTTGCCTTTAAGCAATAGCACGACCGCCCTGCGCCAAGTAGTAATGTTCAGCGGTTCGTAAGAAGCGTTAAGCACCAGAACCTTACTCATCAGGACTTAGTTGCCAGGAAGGTTGTCAAGAATTTTAACACAGCTAAGACTGAAAGGTAGGAAATCACGAGGAGGCTGAACCTGCTTGATTGACCTATTTTTCAAGGATATATATCCTGCTTTCAGTATAGTAAATATTGAGTTGGGCACGGCTGAATTTACGGCTGAATTTACGGCTGAATTGGGTGTGAATCAGGAGAAAAATATGCGGAGTGGGGAGCAAAGCTCAAGTTTGGTGTCGATGCAGCGAGAACGAGCCTGGGTGGAGATTGACATGGCAGCGATCGCCCATAACGTCACCCAAGTTCAGCGATTGCTTGAGAAACGAACAGCATTAATGGCGGTGGTTAAAGCCGATGCTTATGGACATGGCTCCACCGCGATCGCCCAAGCCGCAGTGCAAGCCGGAGCCGCTTGGTTAGGCGTGGCAACCATCCCGGAAGGCATTGAGCTACGGGAGGCGGGGATTCAAGCCCCCATTTTGGTTCTGGGCGCAACCTATACCCCGGAGCAAATTCGCGCGATCGCCCATTGGAACTTGCAGCCCACTCTCTGCACCCCGAAGCAAGCCCTAGTATTTGACGAAACGATGGCAAAGCTGCCCACTGCTTCCCCTTTGGCTGTTCACCTCAAACTGGATACCGGAATGTCTCGGCTGGGCACCGATTGGCAAGCCGCAACGGAGTTTGCTCAACTGGTGCATCGGTTGCCGAATTTGTCTATTGCCAGTATTTATTCTCATCTTGCAACCGCAGAAAGCCTGGATCGCACCGTGGTCAATCAGCAGCAGCAGCGATTTGCCAGCGCGATCGCTCAGATTCAAGCAGTCGGCATCACCCCGCCCAAACTCCATCTGGCAAACTCCGCTGGCACCTTAACCGATGCCACCCTGCATTACGACATGGTGCGGGTCGGCTTGGCGCTCTATGGACTTTATCCTGCGGCTCACTTGAAATCTGTTTTAACTCTCAAACCGGTGCTGCAAGTAAAGGCACGCATTACGCAGCTAAAAACCATCCCGGCAGGAACCGGTGTCAGCTACGGACATCGCTTCATTGCCGATCGCGAAATGGCGATCGCGGTCGTTGGCATTGGCTATGCAGATGGCATCCCGCGCAATTTATCCAATCAAATGAGCGCGATCGTTCGCGGGCAACTCGTCCCTCAGATTGGAGCCATAACGATGGATCAACTGATGTTAGACGTAAGCCAGGTGCCCAATCTGCCAGAAGGCGAGGTCGTCACCCTTTTGGGGCAGGACGGCAACAAATCCATTTCGGCACAGGATTGGGCAGACACGCTAGGCACTGTTTCCTGGGAAATTCTTTGCAGCTTCAAACATCGGTTGCCACGAGTGGCGGTGGGTCATCTTTTACCAGACTTTGTTTCAGGTGCTAAACATAAGTGAGTTTTGAGTTTTGAGTTTTGAGTTCGGAGGCAATCAACTCGTTAAATTAAAATTAACAAATCGCCTATTCATCAAGGTGTTTTGCACACTGCGATCGCGAAATTGTGCAGCAGCTTTTTGTTTTGGGCACTCTGAGGAAGAACTTTCGCAAGCTTCACCATGCATCGCAAAAATTCGGTTTCTATCATTTCCGCGATCGCGCTATCTGTTCTTGCCGCTAATCCCGCCCACGCTGACGGGTGCAGCGACAAGCAAAATTTCATGGTTATGCCCAACGGCAAATGCATTGTCTTAAATTACCTGGGCATCTTGGCAGAAAGCCGCAGTCTTGACGCTAGAACGAATGCCAGCTACCAGGAACAGTTTGATGCAAACGTTACCCTGGAAGCCAGTACCACCTATCGGCAAACTGAGACAAAAGAATCACGAGATCGCAGGTTAAATAATTTGGCAGCGTCAGCTAAATCCCGCAATAACGTTAACAAGACTGTGCAGGGGATTGAGGACACGTTGTATCCCTTGCACGTAAAAGCGTTAGGCATGGTGAGAGAGGGTTTTAGCCGACCATAGTACGGGGATCATAAATGAACTGAACGCCCTGGCTGGCGCTAGAGCTTTTTTGTAGGTTCATTCCTTGAAACGAAATATATGGCTCCGCCGGATTACGACTTTTGAGAGAGGTTGCAATCTAACCGGTTTCATAACTTGAAATGGAAATGAAAAAAGGTTTTAACTATGGCTGATGAACTGAAGCAGGGCGATCGCGTGGAGTGGAAAAGCGCTCAAGGCAAAATTGCAGGGAGTGTTAAGAAAAAGCTGACTGAACCGATGGAGATTAAAGGACATCACGTTGCGGCGAGCCAAGACAACCCTGAATATTGGATGGAAAGCGACAAGACTGGCAAAGAAGCTGCCCACCAGCCGGAATCCTTGAAAAGGCTTGAAAAGAAATAACGACGGGTTGAAACGACCCATTCAGAGGTTAGGGGGATGGTTGCGACGCGATCGCTAGCTTCGGGTAGGCGATGCGTTGATGGTTGAACTGTTGCCAAACTTGGACAAAAATCGTGGCAATTTCAGTCATTTCATTGCGCGTTAGCCCCGATTGAACGAGTTGCTGATCTTGCCAGCGGGCGCGCAGAATTTTGTTGATCATGGCAAGGGCTTCCTCTGGCGTAGCATCTTTGAGCGATCGTAATGCTGCCTCACAGGAATCTGCCAGCATGACAATGCCCGTTTCACGCGACTGTGGGATGGGACCGTCGTAGCGAAAATCGGTATCATTGACGCTAATGAGTGTGCTGTCGGAGTTCACTTGCTGTTCATCTAAATGTCGTTCTGTTAATTGTTGTTCTGTTTGCTGTTGCGCCTGATGATAAAAGTAGGCGATTAGCATCGTGCCCTGATGTTCTGGAATAAATGCCCAGACTGCTTTTGGGAGACGCGCTTTCCGTGCCATCACGATTCCTTCAGTGACGTGCTTTTTAATAATTTCGGCGCTTATCCAGGGATTATTAATCAAATCATGCTTATTCGGTGCGCCCATTTGGTTTTCGATAAACCCTTGGGGATCATGCATTTTGCCAATGTCGTGATAGAGCGTTCCAGTCCGCACTAACTCCACATTGCCTCCTAGCGCACGGGCGGCGGCTTCTGCCAGGGTTGCCACAAACAGGGTATGTTGAAAAGTGCCGGGAGCTTCAGAGGCAAGCCGCTTGAGCAGAGGACGGTTGGGATTAGCAAGTTCTACCAGTCGAATGGTGGTGACTATATCAAACAGTTGCTCTAGGTAAGGGCTAACGCCCAATGCCCCAATCACCCACGCCAGCCCCAATAGTGCCTGAATGCCGCTAGCACTCAGCAAGGTATACCAGGCAATGCCCGATGCCACGTTGAGGATCAGATAGATGAACCCTTGGAGTAAGCCCACGCCTACCCCCAGCCATGCCAGTTCTTCACGCGATCGCAATCTGCCCCCCAACCAGCCGCACAGCAGCCCCGTCGTGGCACTGGCAATTAAAGTACTCTTAGTCACTTCCATGCCAACACCCACCAATAGTGCCAGCAGCCCCGCAACGGTTAGCCCCAGTGGCGCACCATAAAAGCCGCCGACCAATAGCCCAATCGTGGGTAGGTTAACCGATGGCACCTGAAGCGCGATCAACAGAGGCGTACTTAAACTCAACAACCAGAGCAATACTCCATCTCGTCGTCTTAAGGAAGGATGGAATCGGCGTTTGACAAACCACACTACGACTACTGAGCCACTCACTAAAGCTCCAAAACCGACTAGCCCAAACCAATCGATGCCCCGCCGACTTAAATCAAAATGGTCAAGCAGGGCAAATTCTTTGGAGGAAATTATGTCGCCTGCACGGATAATTTTTTCGCCGCGATTGATCGCCACCATCACCGGCTGAATGTCTTGAGCCGCTTGCTCGGCGCGCGCACGCGTTTGGATTTCATCTTGAATCAGGTTGGGCTGCAACTGCGATATTAGAAGGTCGCTGGCGATCGCTTCAGCCGCATTGGGGAGTTCACCTTTCACTTGGAGCTTGATCGCTGCTGTTAGCACCGTAGACGGTAATGCTGGCGAAATCCCCTGAGCCATCATACGCTCTGCAATTTTTGGAGTTTGCGATCGCAGGGTTTGCCAGTTTGCATCGCTTAGGTCAAGCAGCACAACATTCGAGATATTAGGCAGGTCAAATGATGGAGCAGAAGAGGCTAGAGCCGCCACATATTTTAACTGGGCTTCGTTGACGGATTGAACCAGTTTCAAATAGCGGCTCATATCCACGGCACGGCGGTAGTTTCGGAGTTCAGCGATCGCTTTTCGGGAGGCTGCATCCATGGAGGGCACCGGAATCGCCGTCTTAAAGCTGGGAGTAGGACGGTTTTGAGAAAAGCCCCGATCTGCTTCGATTAATAATGCTTGCCACTGCGAGTCGGGCAGTTTGCGGAGATAAGCTTGAGTGAAAAGCGTCAGAGCGCTAGTGCGAACATAGGGAACGGAACCGGCAATCTGGCGAAGCTCACTGCCTTGCTGAAGTTGTTGTTGCAGCGATCGCATCACTGTTTGATTGACGGTTTGATCCACCATCAGCACGGACAACGTATCCTTTCGAGCCGCACTCCGGTTCAAATCCGTTGCGCTTTTATCTATCACATTGGCTGACACCGGAGCATAAAGCGTTTGGGGAGCCGCTTTACCAATGTCTAGCTTCGGTGCGTTGTAAAAGCGATAGCCAAAAGCACTGGTTAACGTGATGATGGCAATTCCTAGAACCAGCGGCGATCGCCCTGCTTTTTGGAGCAAGCTTGGTTGAGTGCGGGGCGAAGATTGACCCCGACCGCTTGCATTGAAACCGGAGACAGACCGCGATCGCGAATTTGCAGCAGGGCTAGAGATATTTTGATAGGAACGAACTGCCTGGTGAAAAGCATCAGAACATTTGCCCAATGGGCGAAGCTCATCCAATAGATGAGCTTTTTCTAACCGACGCACCAGCAATTGAAAAGCTTTCATCACTTGCCACGAATCCCTCAGCAAATAGGAGCGTTGTATCGACTAAGCAGAACTCTAAAAGCAAACTCAACTACAAAAAGCACCGCTCATTACAGCAGATCGTCTTTCAATTTAGCTCACAATTCGCGGGGCGCGAACAATCCAAGGAACCGTCACTATCGGAAAATCCTTTTCTTGAAAAACAGAAGGATCGTAAACGCCCGACCAAGCCAACACCAACCGAGCCGACAACTGCTGAACTCGCTGGGGCAACTCAAACGCGATAGACGAAGGTTTCAAACCACTGCGCCACGCTGCCGGAATACCAATCTCACTGATATAAGCACCCGCCAGCGCACCCGTCAGCGCTCCTACAATGTCAGGCTGTATTCCTAGCCGAATGGCGTTATTCAATCCCAAAGACATACTATCTGGAGTTTGCAAAAAGCAGTAGAGGGCGATCGCAATCTCTATGAATAGAGGGTTGGTTTCAGCCTGCAACCGCAATGCCTCAATCCCGCTTTGCACCTCTGAACTCGTTGATGTCAAACTTTTCAAGGCTTCTAAGCTACCCATCAAATCGGCTGAGCGACTCGCCGACTCAGGCAACGAAACGTGAAGATAAGTCAAGATTTGGGCGATGAAGTGGCAAGGAACGAGTTGCTCTTGAGTTGCCTGAGCGATCGCGTAGCCAAAAACAATCACCGCATCGGCTGTTCTTTCGTCTCCGCCCCATGCCGCCACCGCTGCGGCTAGAGAGTCGCGTTGCTGCGGCAGATTATCGTAGTAGAACAGGGCAATCGGTAGCGTGGCGATCGCCAGCGCCCCAGCAGATTTTTTAACTAAAGGGTTTGGCAGATCGGTCAGCAGTTCGGGTTCAACAACACGCTGACCCATCTGAGCCAGCCTTTCACCCTGCGAAATTGCCGCCGCCGACCATAGAAGTGGAGCGCCAGCAGCAGATTTTCCTGGGTTGCAACGATGCGGCGAGTTTGCGTCCACTCCCCAGCCTTCTCCCATTGCCATACCGAGAAAACAACCCTGAAATCGACTGAAGAGTGAATATTTCACGGATCTTAAAAACTTTCGCTTTGAATTTTGAATTCTGACTCTATTTTTGTATCGTAGCGCTAACTATCCAGTCTGGATGACACCCAATGCTTCATCGAGTAGGTTAAACTCGTTTGGCGAAAGTTACTTTCTCCTTCGCTTAAGCTTAGTTTTTTGGCGCAAACTAGCCTGATCAATAAATTTGGGATTTCCTCTATGGTTGGTATCCACCAGATGCGACAGCACACAGCAGTTCGGCGGCTCCATTTTTTAGCTTCCATTGCGCTAGGAGCAGGAAGCTGGTTTAATCTGGCGATCGCTACCCCAACCCTCAGCCAAACGCCCAAGGTGCCTGCCGCTAGCCAAACCCCGCAGAATGGCAGCAGGAACACAACCCCCACTCGATCGCTCCTCAAAACCGGCAGTCAAGGAACAGAAGTCGCCGAACTGCAAGGAATTCTGAAACTGCTAGGCTATTACACCGGATCGATAAATGCCTCGTTCGACCCACCCACCGCGATCGCGGTGGGCAACTTTCAGAAAGCCGCAGGGCTACCTGCCGATAGCATCGTCGGTTCAGAAACCTGGAATCGGCTGCTGCCCCCTTCGCCCACTGTCGCGGCGGCGGCTTCTAAACCCGACTCATTTCCCATTCCCTCCAGTCAAAGCACCCCGGTCAACTCTACCAAGCAACCGATCGCAGCCGCCACTCCAGCCAAAAGTGCAGCCACGAAACCCACTCCTTCTAATGAAGCCACCCAGCCAGAATCAATCACCCTGCCAATTTTGAGAATTGGAATGCAAGGGTCAGCGGTGACCGGGTTACAAGAGCGATTAAAAGCATTAGGGTTTTTGAAAAGTTCGGCAGATGGCGTATTTGGCGCAGAAACTCAAGCAGCGGTTAAAGCGGCTCAATCAAAACTTAGCCTTACTCCTGATGGAGTCGTGGGCACGGTCACTTGGCTAGCACTCATGCGTTGAACGCTTGATCAAAGCTGAAATCAGCGATCAAGCTCTATCACCGAATGGGATGACCTGCCGCTTCAATCAGTTGCTTAAAGGTTTCTTCGGATGCCTGTGCCTCGATGGTCACCGTCTTTGCCTCCAGATCAATATCAATTTTGGCATCTGGCTCAGAGGTTCGTATTGTTTCCTTCAAAACCTGTGCGGATTGAGCATCAATCGTTGGAACGCTTATTTTGAGTGCCATGACACCTCGCATATGGGTAATCTGGTCTATTGTGGAAGAAAACTAGCACTATTCGCATATATCTATCGATAGATTCTTGGCTGTGTCCCTGACTTTGTTAATGGATTAGGACTGGGTTGACTTGCGTTCCTACAATGTATTTTGATATCTCCGTCATGTATGTCTAATCAATGCGCCAAGCAGCTTCAGCAAAATATTTCAAGAATCATGCAGCGGTGGGAGGAGCGAGCGCGGGGTGAAGTTTATGCCTCAATGCACCAAGATTCTCTTGTTTTGCAAGATTCGCTGCCTTTATACCTAGATCAGTTAGTCGGCGAACTCTCAGTTCAGCCTGACAAGACTCCTAGCCAAATTGCAGCCGATGAGATAGAAAGTACGCGAATTGGCAAGAAACATGGGCATGAACGAGCGGGATATGCGGATTATTCAATGGATCAACTCATTTTTGAGTACCACATTCTCCGGCAAGTTATTTTTCAAGTCTTAGAGGAAGAAGCCCCTTTGAATGTGTGCGATCGCGATATTATCATCGGCTCTGTTGAACAAGCGGTTAATGATGCTGCTACTCAATTCTCTGAGACGCTGCAAGATATTCAAGAACTGCTGATGGTGACGATCACTCATGATCTGAGAGGTCCGATTAATGTGGTAAAAATGGGCACTCAATTGACCCTACGCCGGTTAGAACGCGGAGATACCCACGCGAATGTGGCAATGCGGATGATGGGTGCGATCGATCGACTAGATTCGATGATTCAAAATCTACTGGATGCGAGTCGGCTGCGAACCGGACAAAAGTTGAAGCTTAAATTTGAAGACTGTGATTTAGAGAAGCTCGTCCGAGACTTAGTGGAGGATTTAAACTTTGCCTGCGGAGAGCGGTTTGTGGTGGTCTCTGAGCCTGAGGTCAAGAGTTGTTGCAGCCCTAAAGAAATACGGCGAGTGATTGAAAACTTAGCGATTAACGCTGTCAAATATGGTTCGTCTGACACGCCCATTACCGTAACGCTCCAGCAAACTGAAACACAGATCAGCCTTGCGGTTCATAATGAAGGCGCTGCGATCGATCTAGAGGCTCAATCCACCTTGTTTCAACAGTTTCGGCGAACTACCTGTGCTGAAGACCAAACGGGCTGGGGATTAGGGTTGTTCTTAGCAAAGAGCATTATTGAAGCCCATCAAGGAACCATTGAAGTTGAAAGTAAGGAGGGCAAAGGAACAAATTTTATTGTGACGCTGCCCAAAGTTCCTCTTTAAGGAGTCGAGTGGCTCCCAGAATTTAGGTAGGGCGGGAGAATTTTCGGTCAGCAAGAGCTATTATCAGGCTGGCTCGAATGAGATCTCAATTGCTCAAGGTTGCGTGTGTTCATTCTTCTGACCCGCTAAAATAGAAGCCTGAACCTTTGCACAACCGCTGCTATGACGATGCCCGTTGAATTTTTGGATGCCTACGATGTGGTGGTGGTGGGAGCCGGACACGCGGGCTGCGAGGCGGCTCTGGCAGCGGCTCGGCTGGGCTGTCAAACGCTGCTGCTGACGCTGAATCTAGATAAAATTGCGTGGCAACCCTGCAATCCGGCGGTGGGCGGTCCGGCAAAATCGCAACTGGTGCATGAAGTGGATGCGCTGGGTGGCGAGATGGGTAAAGTCAGCGATCGCACCTATCTGCAAAAGCGCGTGCTGAATTCCTCCAGAGGTCCGGCTGTGTGGGCACTGCGGGCGCAAACCGACAAGCGCGAATATGCCGCCGTGATGAAAGGCATCGTGGAAAATCAGGAAAATCTAACCGTGCGGGAAGGCATGGCAACGGATTTAGTGCTGGGCGATAACGATGAAGTAATTGGAGTGCAAACTTACTTTGGCGTGGCGTTTCAGTGCAAAACAGTAATTTTGACCACAGGCACCTTTTTAGGCGGGCGCATTTGGGTGGGCAACAAATCCATGGAAGCCGGACGCGCTGGCGAATTTGCCGCCGTGGGCTTAACCGATACCCTAAACCGATTGGGCTTTGAAACCGGGCGACTGAAAACCGGAACTCCCGCACGAGTTGATCGCCGCACCATCCACTTCGATCTATTAGAACCGCAACCCGGTGATGCAGATGTGCGCTGGTTTAGCTTTGATCCGGCGGCGTGGGTCGATCGCGAACAAATGCCCTGCCACCTGACCCGCACCACCGCCGAAACTCACCGAATCATTCAAGAAAACCTGCACCTGTCTCCGGTCTATGGCGGCTGGGTGGATGCGAAAGGTCCGCGCTATTGCCCCAGCATAGAAGATAAAATTGTCCGCTTTGCCGATAAAGAAAGCCACCAGATTTTCTTGGAACCCGAAGGACGCGATAGCCCTGAAATTTACGTCCAAGGCTTTTCAACCGGGTTGCCGGAGACCCTTCAGCTTGCCATGCTGCGATCGCTCCCCGGTTTAGAACACTGCGCCATGCTGCGACCCGCCTATGCCGTGGAATACGACTATTTGCCAGCGACCCAGTGCGACCCAACCTTGATGACCAAAAAAATTGAAGGGCTGTTTTGCGCCGGACAAATCAACGGCACCACAGGCTATGAAGAAGCTGCCGCCCAAGGCTTTGTCGCCGGATTAAACGCCGCCCGATTCTGTCAGGGTGAGGAGATGATCAACTTTCCGCGAGAACACAGCTACATCGGCACCTTGATCGATGACCTGTGTACGAAAGATTTGCGGGAACCCTATCGGATGTTAACCAGCCGTTCGGAATATCGGCTGCTGCTGCGATCGGATAACGCTGATCAACGCCTCACCCCGTTAGGACGAGAGATTGGGCTGATTGACGATCGCCGCTGGCAGTTGTTTCAGCAAAAACAGGCGAACATCACCGCCGAAAAAGAGCGGCTGCAAGTGACTCGCATCAAGGAACACGACGAGTTAGGCAAAGCGATCGCCGCCCACACGCAACAACTGATCAAAGGCTCGATCACCCTGGCAGATCTGCTGCGGAAACCTGGGTTTCACTATGCCAATCTGGTGCAATTTGAGCTAGGCAATCCCGACCTCGATCGCGCCGAAACAGAAGCCGCCGAAATCGACATCAAATATTCTGGTTACATTCAGCGGCAACAGCACCAAATTGACGTGATTGCCCGTCAGGAACATCGCAAACTGCCCACAACCCTGGATTATCACGCGATCGCCACTCTTTCAAAAGAATCCCGCGAAAAACTCTCCAAAGTGCGCCCCCTCACCATTGGTCAGGCAACCCGCATCGGTGGAGTCAATCCGGCTGACATCAACGCCCTATTGGTTCATCTCGAAATCCAATCTCGTCAAAAATCGGAGGTAGGCGTATGACATCGGTGATTGTCCAACTTAACCCCATTCTGCAACTGACCGATCAGCAATTTTCGGAAGTCTGTCGCGCCAATCCAGAAGTCAAATTTGAGCAAAACGCCCAAGGAGAACTGATTATTGTGGCACCCACGGGAGGAGAAACTGGCAGCTATAACTCAGAGCTAAACGCCGACTTTGTGGTGTGGAACCGCCAAACCAAACTAGGCGTTGTGTTTGATTCCTCCACCTGCTTTGTGTTACCCAACAATGCCAAGCGATCGCCCGATGTTGCCTGGATTGCCAAAGACCGCTGGGCAGCAATCACCCTTGAGAATCGCCGGAAATTTCCAGCGATCGCCCCCGATTGTGTGCTGGAATTGCTGTCTCCTAGCGATAGTGTGGCGGATGCTCAGGCGAAGATGCGCGAATATATGGAAAACGGGGTGCGCTTGGGCTGGCTGATCGACCCAGATACACAACAGGTCGAAGTTTACCGCCCAGGACAACCGGTTGAGATCTTGCCGCATCGAGAGACCCTAGCAAATGAAGACGTGTTGCCCGGATTCGTCTTAAACCTCAATTCAATTTTTTCGGCACTTCTATAATCCCATGACAGATACCCTGACTCGACTGCAAACTTTTTTGACCTATGTTCGCAGTTTGAGCGGCGATGAAAAAGGAGAAGCGCAGGTTTTTTGCGATCGCCTGTTTCAAGCGTTTGGGCACAGTGGCTACAAAGAAGCCGGGGCAACTTTGGAATATCGGGTAAAGGAAAAGGGCAAGTTCACCAAGTTTGCCGACTTATTTTGGGAATCGCGCCTATTGCTGGAGATGAAAAAGCGCGGCGAAAAATTAGAAAAGCATTATGACCAAGCGTTTGAATATTGGCTGAACGCTACGCCAAAACGCCCCAAATATGTGATTCTCTGCAACTTTGATCAATTTTGGATTTATGACTTTGATCTGCAACTGCGGGAACCCGTCGATCGCCTAACGCTAGAAGAATTGCCCGATCGCTATACGGCGCTTAACTTCCTGTTTCCCGATCATCGCAAGCCGCAGTTTGCCAACAATCAGGTAGATGTCACCCGCGAGGCAGCGGATAAAGTGGCGCGGGTCTATAACTCGCTGGTGGCACGGGGCGAAGATGCAGCAGCAGCGCAACGGTTCATTTTGCAATGTGTGGTGACGCTGTTTGCCGAAGATATTGACCTGTTGCCGAGGGGATTTTTTACCGAACTGTTGCAGGACTGCGAACAGGGCGCTAGTTCTTCTGACCTGATTGGCGGCTTGTTTCGGCAGATGGGCAGCCGCAAACCTGCCCGGAAAGATAGCCGCTACAAGGATATTGCCTATTTTAATGGCGGCATTTTTGCTGAGGTTGATCCAATCCCGTTAGAGCTAGATGAAATCAAATTATTGCTGCAAGCAGCGGCGGAAAAGTGGTCGAAGGTGGAGCCTGCCATTTTTGGTACGTTGTTTGAAGGCAGCTTGGGCAAAGCCGAACGCCATGCATTAGGCGCACACTTCACCAGTGAGGCAGATATTCAAAAAGTGGTGTTGCCGACGATCGTTCGTCCCTGGCGCGATCGCATTGAATCGGCTTCCACGCTGAAAGATTTGCTGGCATTACGGCAAGACCTGAATCAATTTAAGGTGCTTGATCCTGCCTGTGGCAGCGGCAATTTTTTGTATGTTGCCTATCGAGAACTGAAGCGACTGGAAGCGCAACTATTGGCAAAAATTCACGAGAACTTCAGCGATCGCACGGCTGCGGCGATCGGCACTCTGTCGCTGATCAGCACGAAACAGTTTTATGGGATTGATACCAACTCGTTTGCGGTGGAACTGGCAAAGGTGACGCTGATGCTGGCGAAAAAGCTGGCGCTGGATGAAGAAAAGCACAACCTGATGGATGTCACCCTCAACTTGGAACTGGATCAGGCGTTGCCGCTGGACAACCTGGATCAAAACATTATTTGTGACGATGCCCTGTTTTGCGAGTGGGAATCCGTTGATGCAATTATTGGCAATCCGCCCTATTTAGGCTCTCGCTACCTTGCCAAAGAACATGGTTATGACTATGCGCGAAAAATTTATGCCCAATATCCCAACGTTCCCAAAATGGCGGATTACTGCGTTTACTGGTTTCGTCGTGCCCATGAAACGCTTCCACAAAATGGCAGAGCCGGATTAGTGGCAACCAACACCATTCGCCAAAATGAAACTCGCCAAGCCAGTTTAGATTACGTGATTGCCCATGGCGGCACGATTACTGAAGCCGTCTCTACGCAAGTTTGGTCGGGTGATGCGGCGGTTCATGTGGCGATCGTCAATTGGATCAAGGGTGAAGCGTTAGGCAAGAAAAAGCTATATACCCAAGAAGGCGACGATACAGAAAGCCCCATCAAACTTGAAATGGTTGATGGGATTAGCTCTACACTCTCATCTCGCTTTGATGTGTTCAGGGCAAAATCCCTGAAAGTCAATCAACTGCCCAAGATGGTTTTCGTGGGACAGTATCCATTCAATAGACTTCTTCAAGAATAAGGAGGATGTGGCACTCTAGAGAGAGTTGAGATGCTCATCAAGCCATGAATCACGCGTACTTCAATCGGATTCTACATCTGCTTCAACAACGTCCCCAACAGGGGAAACGCCTGATTGGAC
>JBGSWI010000169.1:0-18014 GCA_041752515.1 Leptolyngbyaceae cyanobacterium
AACGGCTCAGGTCTATCGTGACTTCTATCTTCACTTGAGACCCTTCAATACTCAGCAATTGAGCGCCCATCTTTGCCCCTCTTGTTGTTACTACCAAGTAATATCACAGCACAATAACTAAATCAAATAAAGGTCGCACCCCTTCAAAGTGTCAAATAACTTGCCTGTTTCCATGTTCCACAGTTTGATGGTTTGATCTTTGCTGCCGCTGGCAAGCATTTTTTCATTGGGGCTAAATGCCAGCGCTTTTATCCAGTCTGCGTGGGCAGAAATAGTGTGTTTAATCGTCTCTGATTGCACATCCCAAATTTTGATAGTGCGGTCGGCGTTGGCAAAAGCAAGATATTGACCGCTACGGCTAAACGTGATGTCAGAGGTGAAGTCACTGTCCCAGGTTAAGGTTCGCAGAACTTGATTGAGCGGCAAATGCCACAGTAGGAGGGTGCGATCGCTCGCCGCGATCGCCAATATCTGACCATCCGGGCTAAGGGCGATCGCCCGAACTGGAATCAGCGGTAAAGGAAGAGTGTGAGAAAATTTTCCACTGGATAGATTCCACACTTTGATGGCTCCGTCCTGACTCGCGCTGATCAGGGTTTGTCTATTTGGATTAAAGGCAACCGTTGAAATCGTTTGGGTATGTCCAGCGAGAGTCCGGATCAGTGATCCTGTTTTTAAGTGCCAAAGATTAATCGTTTGATCCTCACCCGCACTAGCCAGCACTTGCCCATCGGAGCTAAACGCGATCGATAGAACCCAAGCAGTATGCTCGGTCAAGGTGCAAAATACTTTATTCGTTCGTAAGTTCCAAAGTTTCACCGTATGGTCTGTGCTGCTACTTGCCAGGGTTTTTCCATCTTGGCTGATTGCCAGGTTGGTAATAGCGCCGGAGTGTTCTTGCCAGGTTTGTACGCACTTCCACGGTTGAGAAAATGGCGCTTTTTCCACCGGGGGTGATGGTGTTGAAGTCGCAGAAGCAGGCGTTTGTTTGTGGGTTGAAGTCTTTTGGGCAGTGGATGATTGTCTTAATCCAAGTTCCTTTGCCTTCTGCAAATCGGCTTCTGCACCCAACTCAAACCCCAACATTGAGTTAACCAACCCTCGGTAGCGATAGGCTTCAGCATAGTGAGGATTCAGTCGAATCGCCATGCTGAAGTCATTCAAAGCCTCTTTATAACGACCGGCTTTAGCGTGTTCGGCTCCTTTGTCATAGTAAATCGCTGGTCTAGTATGCCTGGTAGAGACCTCGGTAGAGGCTGATTGTGGCGCGAAGGGTGCGCTGTCGAGGGGTATCGGCGTGGGCAGGCGATCTTTGAGGGATTGATAAGCCTCATTAATCAGCTTGATTTTTTCCTCTGCTTGTTGCTTTAAGTGAGGTTGTTGGCTGACGCGATCGGGGTGCCAGAGGGTTGCCAGAGTTCGGTAAGCTCGTTTAACTTCTGCGAAAGATGCGTTGGGGGCGAGTCCTAGGATTGTGTAGTAGCGGTTGATTTCCACCATGCAACAGATTTGCAATGCTAAAGAAAAGTGTATGAGCCGTGATACATAGCGTTCCCCTAACTTGCTTTCTCATAACGAGTTCACAGCAAATTGAGCCTATGCCCAGCGCCAAAGTTTGATAGTGCGATCGCCACTGGCGCTAATTAAGGTGTGGTCGTCACCTCCAAAAATCACAGTGATTACCGCATCCGTATGCCCCAGCAGAACTGGATTGATTTTCCTGGAGGCGGGGGTCCAAATTTGCAGACTATCGCTGGCGATCGCCAATTTCTTACCATCGGCGCTCCACATCACACTATTAACTCGCCCCGATTCGACTTCTAGCGTTCGTCCTTGGCGGCGGGTTTTCAAGTTCCATAGTTTAACGGTGCCATCCCAACTTGCACTTGCCAACGTAGTGCCATCGGGATTAAACGCCAGACTAGAAATTTGGTGGGTATGTCCTGCGAGGGTGCGAATTTCTGCTCCCGTGTTTGTATCCCACAGCTTGATAGTCCTGTCGCCGCTGCCGCTGGCAAGCACGGTGCCATCGGGGTTAAATACGAGCGCATCAATCCGAGCAGAATGCCCTAGTAAATCATGACGCTTGTGCGCCAACGCCATATCCCACAGGGTGATGGGATCATAAAAACTGCTGCTTGCCAACAGCTTTTCCACAGGCGACACGGCTAGCGCTAGCACGGTATCCGCGTGCAGGGGCAAATTGGCTAACCGTCTGCCGCTGGCAATTTCCCAAAAGGTAATGGCTTTGTCGGCGCTGCCACTAATCACCAGGTTGCCATCGGGGCTGATGACCAGAGCCGGAATAATATCCAGATGTCCGGTCAGCGTGCGGAGCGGTTGGAGCGTGTCGAGATCCCATAGTTTGATGGTGTTGCCGATCGCGCTTGCCAAAATGGGTTCCGTGGGGCTGAGGGCGATCGCATAAATTCTGCCCATTGCCTCAAAGGTATGAACGCATTGCCAACTGGGTAGGGCTTTGCGCCTCGACTGGGGTGGTTCTAGTGGCGCATTCAACAGCGTTGGATCGGTTTCTAGGGCTGGTGCCAACCCTGGAGAAACCAATCGGGGGCGCGGCGTGATTTGAAACGAGGGCTGAGCCGAAGAGATTGGCGGGGAGAGTGGCGAAGAGATTAGCAGCGGCGGTGATGCAGTGGACAAGGCAGCGGGTGATGGGCTGGATAGGGCAGCAGTTGGCACCGTTGCGGAGGCAGGAATTCGTGAAACGTTCGCGAATTCCATAGGATTCCCTCCGGCGATCGCGCCCTCCAAATCTTGCAAAACATCGATTGCAGATTGATAACGTCTGGGCAGGGCAGGTTCTAGCAGTTTGTCTAAAATAAACCCCAGCTTGTCGCCAATGGGATAGGTCAAATATCTGCGCCAAATCCAATTATTTTCATGGGGATCAAACAGTTCATAGGGCGATAGTTGGGTCAATAAGTGAATGCAAGTCACGCCCAAGCTATATAGATCACTGGCAAAAACAGCTTTGCCTCGCGCCTGTTCCGGTGCCACATATTCTGGACTGCCGATGGTGGTTCCCGTTTGCAGCGGCTCCAATCCTTGCACCGATTTAGCCGCTCCAAAATCTACTAGACCCAACCGCCCGATTCGTGAAACGATCCCTACGGGAATCGCACTCTGCCCTATTTTCGCATCGGAGGCTTGCCGCAGATCGAATAGTAAACGGCTGGCATCAGCAATCAAATATTGGCGCTGTGCTAAAGAAAGAGCAGGATACTGAACAAATTGAGCCGCCAATTGTTCGCAGTGGGTTTGCAGCGCGATCGCCAGATCTTGGGGCGGTTGAGCCAAGCTAAAACTCAGCAACTCATGAAATCGGTAAGAGGGGCTGATCACATTCCAAAAACCTTGGGCGACCTCCGTAGCAAGCGCTTGCTGCAAATTTGCCCAGTCGAGCCTTCCGGGTGGAGGCAATGCCTTACTGCCCTGCGAACTTGCCATACTAATGATGTTGCCCGGTTTAATATCGCGATGAATCACCTGGTGCCCATGGATAAACTCCAGCACAGGCAACAGGCTAGTCAGCACTTCCCACACTTGCGCTTCAGTAAAAGTTCCTTGAGCCAACAAATCGGCAAGGGTTTTGCCATAAATAAATTCTTGAATTAAATATTGCTGCCCTTCCTGGCGAAAGTAGGCAAATAGCTCCGGAATTTGCGGATGGTGACCCAGTTCTTCTAGCCGAACTGCCTCTTTCTCAAATAAATCAGCGGCTTTCTTAAGGTTGCGTGGATCTTGAGCAGTGGGCAAAAACTGCTTAATCACACAGCGCGGCTTGGAGGGCTTATCTTCATCCACTGCCAAAAAAGTTCTGCCAAATCCGCCCTGACCGATCGCCGCGATCGCCCGATAGCGATCCTTCAGCCACAACATTGCTCCACAATTGCGGCAGTTTTTTGCCCTATCAGAATTGCGCGGCTTCTGGCAGTTGGGATTGAGGCAATGGGTCATGACTAAAAGTCACCAAGTATAGCCATCCAGTACAGCCTATAATAGCCGACCCCTTTTGTTTACCTTTGTGAATCGGGAGACATTGTGAATCGAGAGACATTTATAGTCAACAGCAGTATTCCTACTGACTGAGATCAGGAAATTGAAACGCGACAGATGATCTGCTGGAAGCAGCAATGTTTCTTTATCCTGCAACTCAAAACATCTGGTTGAACAGGCGCTCTAACGGGAAATGGGCTGTGATATCAATTAAATTTGCCGAATCAAGATGCAAAATCACTATCAAGGCAATGAGCTTGATTTGTGTGTACAATGATGGATCGCTGCGATGATCTCTAGCCAAAGCTTTCAGTGAGTATTGTCGCCATCGAACCCTGCTATCCAGAGAATTCTGAGCGTTTTATGCAATTTATTGACCAGTCCGAAATTCAGGTAAAAGCAGGAGACGGGGGCGATGGCATAGTTGCCTTCCGGCGAGAAAAGTATGTACCTGCGGGAGGACCTTCCGGGGGAACGGGCGGTAGAGGCGGCTCGGTCATTGTGAAAGCCGTGGAAAACCTGCAAACGCTGCTCGATTTTCGCTACAACCGGTTATATAAAGCAGACGACGGTGCGCGGGGTGGACCGAGTAAATGCACCGGAGCTTCGGGGCACGACCTGATCATTGAAGTGCCCTGTGGCACGATGATCTTTGACGCAGAAACCGAGGAACTGCTGGGCGACTTGGTAGAGCTAGAGCAAACGGTATGTGTGGCAAAGGGCGGCAAAGGCGGTTTGGGCAATGCCTGCTTTTTGACCAATCACAATCGTGCCCCCGAAAAAGCTCTGCCCGGACTGCCCGGAGACGGTCGGATGCTGCGGCTAGAGTTGAAACTACTGGCAGAAGTGGGGATCATTGGGTTGCCTAACGCCGGAAAATCTACGTTTATTTCAGCCGTATCCGCAGCGCGACCCAAAATTGCCGACTATCCTTTTACTACGCTGGTGCCCAATTTGGGTGTAGTGCGGAAACCAACGGGTGACGGCACCGTGTTTGCCGATATTCCAGGGTTGATTGAAGGGGCGCATTTGGGCGTTGGGTTAGGATTTGATTTTTTGCGCCACATTGAGCGCACTCGTCTGTTGCTGCATTTGATTGATGTCACTAGCGAAGACCCGATCGCCAGCTACCAAACGATTCAAGATGAACTCTCTGCCTACGATCGCGGCTTGGCAGATCGTCCCCAAATTGTGGCACTCAGCAAACTCGATGCCGTAGACGAAGCGGTTGATATAGATGCGATCGCGGCTCAACTGCGTCAACTCAGCCCTGCTCCCATCTTTAAAATTTCCTCCGCGACTCGTCAAGGGTTGGATGCGGTGCTGAATCAGGTGTGGCAACAGCTAGACCAGCTTGTTGAGGCGCAGGAGGAGAAGGTGGGGGAGTTTTGAGTGGGGAGTGCGGGGTCAAGAGTTTTGTAAGTCCTTCGGACTGGCTTTGCCAAAGCGTAGTGTCTCCGCAGGAGATATTTTGAGTGAGAAGTTTTGATTTCGTAGCTCTTAGCTTGCACTTATTTTTCTTGCGGGTGACTTAGGGGAAAGATTGCCTTGACTGTGGTTAATTGATGGGGCACGCTTTCGAGGCTCAACTGTCCGTTGTAGAGCGTGAGGAGTCGATGGGCGATCGCGAGTCCTAGCCCAACGCCCTGCTGCTCATAGTGTTGCCGCTCAAATTGGATATAGGCACCCACACTAGCAATTTGGGTTTGGGTCATGCCGCGCCCTTGATTGATAATGATGACGGGATAGGTTGTTTGATCTGGATGGGCTGAAATGTGGATGGGCGTGTCTGGTTCGGATAACTTGAAGGCATTATCAATCAGTTCTGTCATCACCTTTTCTACTTCAAAGTAAGGACAGGCAAGCATGGCATTATCCAGGTTTATGTGTAGATCGGCAGCACGATCGCGCTGTTTTGCCAGTCTTGTAGCGATTTCTGTAATCAAGCTACTCGGTTCATGGGTTTCGCCCAATGGTAAGGTCTGCGATCGGTTTTCATCTCGAACGAGCAGTTCGAGCTTGGTATACAGCAAAAAGTTTTGCACCAGGCGATAAAGCTTTTTACTACCCGATTGAATCATTTGGGCAATTTCTAAAATTTCCGCTGGAGTCGCCTCATCGGCAATCCCCCGCAACAAATCCGCTGAGGTGAGAATGGCAGTTAGAGGCGTGCGAAACTCATGGGGCAAGGAAAGGGAAATGCTGCTGCGGAGGTTGTTTAACTGTTTTGCCAACTGAGATTGCAGAGCGATATGTTTGGTAAGACGGGCAGCGATCGCCGCCAATAACACTTCCGCCGTGCAGGGCTTGACCAAGTAATCATCGGCACCTTGGGTCATCCCTTGGCGCATACTGGCTTGGGTCGCGTGGGCAGTTAAAAAAATAAATGGAATAATTGCCGTAATTGGGTTTTGCTGGAGGGTGTGCAGCACTTGATAGCCATCCATTTCAGGCATTTGCACATCACACAAAATGATATTGGGGGCGTGCTGCTCCGCTAGCATAATCCCCGCAGCGCCACTATCTGCCGCGATCGCCTGAAACCCCTCAATTTCTAACAAATCCTTTAGAGATTCGCGCACTGAGGCATCGTCATCAATCACCAAAATTCTTGTCATGAACCTGATATGCCCAGTGTGAGAACTCGATAAGAACCATAAAGTTAAGACAATTCTTTCTTAAAGTTCCCCAAAAACTAGCCATAAAGTCGATAAGCAAAGGAAATTTGGGGACAATGAAAAAAAAGTCATCATAAACTTACCCACAACTTATCCACAACTTATCCACAGAGATCTAGAGACTCTTTCACTGGCTGCATTCAGCCCTCATCTGCTATCTTCTTCTCCCACATTCTATGGGTAGTATTGTCGTCCATCATTCACCCTTTTGAGTTATGACCCAATCTCCGCGTGCTGAAAGTGAAGTTTCTAACTATGCCGAGATCGCCCACTCTCTATCCGTCCTGCAAACACAAAATGCTACATTGCAAGCAGAATTAGCCCAATGTCGGCAGGACTTGGCGCAATCAAAAGTGGCAGATTGCACCCTGGAGCCATTTCGAGATCACAGTGAAGAATGGCTGCGGCTGGCGATCGATTTAAACCAAATTAGCCTGTGGTCGTGGGAGCCTGCCACCGGAAAAACCGAATGGAATGAAAATAACTATCGGCTGCTGGGCTACGAGGTAGGAGCAGTGAAACCGAGCTATGAACGTTGGCTCGATCGCCTGCATCCAGACGATCGAGTGCGCGTTGAAACAACACCCGCGCAAGCCATCCAAACTCGCTCTGTTCGCCAGTTGGATTATCGAGTGATTTATGCCGATGGCAGCATTCATTGGATTGTTGACTGCTCCCGCTGGCGCTACGATGCAACCGGGCGACCGGTGCAACTGATGGGGGTGGCGATCGACATTACGGAGCGTAAGGCGATGGAAGAAGCCTATCACGCTCTCAATCACGAGCTAGAGCGCCATGTGCAAGCCCAAACCCAGCAACTGCAAGCTTCCGAATCCCGCCTCTGCCAACAAGAACGAGAATTTCGCACCCTAGCCGAAAACTCGCCTGATGGCATCTTTCGGTTTGATCTAGAGTGGCGCTATTTATATCTCAATCCGGCGGCTGAAAAGACTCTAGGATTTCCCCGCTCTGCCGTATTGGGCAAACGCGATCGCGACTTAAACTTACCCGCTGAGGCGATCGCTTTTTGGGAGCAAACGCTGCAAACGGTCGTGCAAAACCGCGAATTAATCACAGTCGAGTTTTCTACATCCACCTATAACGGCGGGCAGTGGCTCCAATCTCATAACATTCCCGAATTTGATGCGGCTGGCAACCTAACATCTATTTTGGTGATTGAGCGCAACATTACCGCACTCAAGCACACCGAAGCCGCATTGCGCCAAAGCGAAGCACGATTCCAGCGCCTACTCGCAAGGCTTCCTGGAGTGATTTATCAATTTCGTGTGGCTGCCGACGGCACCCAAAGTTTTCCTTACATCAGCACTTATTTTGAACAACTCTATGGAATTTCCGTAGAAGCCGTTCTCAACGATGCCAGTGTTCTTTTGAATAGCTGTCATCCTGAGGAGCGCGCCAGGTTAGATGCTTCCATTGCCGTATCCCATAAAACCTTGCAGCCGTGGATCTGGGAAGGACGATTTATCAAGATCTCCGGGCAAAACATTTGGATTCAAGCCGCCTCTAACCCAGAACTTCAGCCGAATGGCGATGTGCTGTGGGATGGAATATTGATTGATATTAGCGATCGCAAACATAGCGAAGCCGAACATCTGCGCCTAGAAGCCGAACGCCAGCAAGCCGTGGAAGCGTTGCGCCATAGCGAAGAACAGCTACGCGCCATTTTTGATAATGCACCGATCGCCATTTCCCTGGTCGATGTTTATGATTACGGCATCGTGACGAGCAACGCGGCACACTGCCAGCTATTGGGCTACAGCGACGAAGAATTTGCCAAAATGACGTTTGTTGATTTTACCCATCCCGATGATATTTCAACCGATATTGATCAACTCCAACAGTTGATTGCAGGCAACCAATCTCAGTTTCACCTGGAAAAGCGATATATCACAAAAAAGGGTGACATCGTTTTGGCTGATCTGGTCGTTACCCTCATTTGCGATCGCGATGGCAACCCCCGCTATAGCCTTGGGATGTTTCAAGATATCACCGCCGCCAAACAGCATGAAATGGAACGGCAACAAGCCGAGGAAACCCTGCGCCAAAGTGAAGAACAGTTTCGCGCATTCTTTGAAAATGCCCCGATCGCGATCGGGCTTGCTGGAATAAAAGATCATCGGATGATTCGCAGTAACGCAAAGTATCAAGAAATGCTGGGCTATAGCCACCTCGAACTGTGTCAAATGACATTCATGGACATCACCCATGCCGACGATGTTTCTGTGGATCTATCGCTATTTCGTCAGCTTCTAGCCGGTTCAATCTCCCGCTTTCAAATGGAAAAGCGCTACATTTGCAAAAATGGCGACATCCTTTGGATCGACCTGACCGTTGCCCTAATCTATGACCTGCATGGTAAGCCGTTGTATAGCCTGTGTATGCCTCAAGACATCACTGAAGCCAAACGGCTCGATGTAGTCCGTCGCCAAACCGAGGAAGCTCTGCGTCGCAGCCAAGCCAGCCTAGCCGAAGCACAGCGCATTGCCCATGTGGGCAGTTGGGAAATGGATCTCGCCACCCAGCAAGGCACCTGGTCGGATGAATTGTTTCGCCTGTTTGGGCTATCTCCCGATCAGCCCATCCCCACCCCTGAGCAGATTATCGAGTTTATTTACCCAGACGATCGCCCGATGTATCACCAAATCATGCAGCAGGCACTTGAGCAAGGGGAACCGCATCAGGTTGATCATCGGCTATTGCGAACAGATGGTTCTGTGATGTGGATGTCGAGCATGGGACGAGTCGAGCGGGATGCGGCGGGAAACATCAATCGCCTGTTTGGAGTGGCTTTAGATATTAGCGATCGCAAGCAGGCAGAACAAACTCTGCGGCAGCACGCCGATCGCGAACAATTGCTGCGGCTGGTCTCGCAGCACATTTATCAGTCGCTTGAGCTAGATGAAGTGTTAACCGTTGCCGTCGATGAAGTGCGCCAAACCTTGCAGGCAGATCGGGTGCTAATTTTTCACCTCATTGCAAACGGCTCAGGCGTGGTGGTGAAGGAATCGGTGGTGCCAGATTACCCCAGCATTGAAGCCCTGTGGTTTGAAGATGAACACTTTCCGCTTAGCTGTTACGAGTTTTACTTGCAAGGCAATCCCCGAATTGTCGATCACGCGGAGCTAAATACCTGGGGCGAATGCTTAATTCCGTTTGTGCAGCAAACCCAGGTGCAATCCAAAATGGTTGCCCCGATTATCCAGCAGCGTGATGAGGCTCCCCATCTGTGGGGGTTGCTGATTGTTCATGCGTGTGCCGAGCCGCGACAATGGCAACCTGCCGAGGCGGAGTTGGTTCAGCAAATCGCCCATCAGCTTGCGATCGCCATTCAGCAGGCAAACCTCCATCACCAGGTGCAAACCGAACTGAGCGATCGCAAACAAGCCGAAATGAACCTCCGGCGATCGCTACAAGAAAAAGAAGTGCTGCTCAAAGAAGTGCATCATCGCGTCAAAAATAACCTGCAAATTATTTCGAGCCTGCTGCGAATGCAATCTCGCAAAGTAGACAATCCACAAACCTTCACCGTGCTGCAAGAGTCTCAAAATCGAGTGCAATCCATGGCATTGATTCACGAGCAACTCTATCAATCGGCTGACCTGACCCAGATTGACCTAAACGAGTACCTGCATAACTTAGTGAGTAATCTCTTCCGTTCCTATGGCATCAGCCCGCAACAAGTGACCTTTAGAATTGAAACAAATGACACCTATTTAGATCTCAATCTTGCCATTTCCTGCGGCTTGATCATTAATGAACTCGTTTCCAACTCCTTAAAATATGCGTTTCCTGCCGATCAATTCGGCACAATCACTGTCTGCCTCACTTCCGGTCTAGATGAGTTAGCCCAGATCCGCAAGGGCATTTTGCGAGTCATGGATAATGGCGTTGGCATTCCCATCACCATTGATTGGCAAAATTCTCCCTCCTTAGGAATGCGAATCGTGCGGAACTTAGTCCAGCAGATTAAGGGTGAAATGATGCGATTAAACCAACCCGGAACGGCTTTTGAAATCACATTTGCGATCGCAGACCCCACACCCGAACCGAGTTACTAAAGACCCACGTTTTAGAGGCAGCCTAAACCCCGGTGGAGTTTAAACCATTGCAGCGCGATCGCCCGCCCACTGCTCAGCCACCAAATAAATCGTGCGAATATCTTCCGGCAAGTTTTCTTCTAATAATTGGTAGCCTTCTTGCAGCCGCACCCGCACCTCTGCCGCAGACATCCCTTCCCCTTCTGCCTGAAGATAAGCAGAAATTCGGGTTTCACTCCAGCCAAAAGTTTGCGCCATCAGCACAATGAGGCGCAACACGGGCGGAATCCGGTCTAGGGCTTGCTCAATGTAGCACCACAGCGGCGGTGGCGCTTCTTTGAGGCTGTAGTGAATGGTTTCTACGGCGGGCAGGTCAGCCTGGTTAATGCAAATTGCGGTGATATTGAGCAGCCAAGCTTGCAGAGTCAAAATTGTTTCGCCCGTGGCAGACCGCAAATCTAAACCGCTCAATTCATAAAAAATGTGCCGCCAAGTGGTAGCAAATAGATAATCGGCTTGCACGGGCGATCTCGCAGAGTGCCAAATCAACGTGTAAACCATCGAGCTATAGCGGCAGAAAATGGCTGTGAAGTATTGCCCCGCATCGGAATGTCGTTGAAACAGCGTCAACAGTTCTGGGTCGCTGTAGTGCGCCAGCGATTTGATTAGGGGATGATTGGCTTCAGGAAACGTAGGAATCACGATACTGACCACACATGACGGCAAAATGTCCCCTACTATACGCCCTTTTTGCAAAATAGCAATACTTTTTCGGATCAGCAGGGGCCTGTCATGAATTGCCACCGGGTTTCGGCTGTGCGTTCGGCTGCGCGTTCGGCTGCGCGTGGGTTGATACATCGGCTTGGCGACCTCAAAAGCTACCCGAAGTCAGAAGCTACCCGAAGATAGAGGCTTTTTTTAGTGGAATTGGAGGAGGATTTTCTTAACAAATCTTAAGAGAAATCGAAGTGGCATCTATCGCGGCTGACCCTTTAGTGAACTTGGCATATCGCCAAACTGATTTGCAACTTGTCAATGTTTTAGTTCGGGCGATCGCAATTGCCGATTTCTGTGCCGAAAATGTAGCCGCTGCGGCTCAATCTTGCAACATCCTCAACGATTACAGACCCATACAGGATTGAAATCTCTAGACTTTAATGAGTAAATATCATTATCAATTGCTGTCGTTCAAACGCAATCCGTCCCTTGATAGAATTTTACCATTGCATAATAAAAGAATAAATCCAGGTAGTTTTTGACGCAAAACAATGATGTGGATGGGGCGATCGCTGATATTTGATGGACTCAAAGGATTCCTGCGTCTTAGATTTCCGTTTGTCCAATGCTTGACGACCGGAGAATTTGCTCAAATAGTGGATTCTGAGGCATCTCCTCCGCTCATTTTGGATGCTAGAAGTGAGGAAGAGTATGCCGTTAGCCATCTTAGAGAAGCAAGGCGAGTTGATATCAACTCTGATGACACAATCACATCAACACTTAAAGAGTCGAAAGATCGTGCGATCGTCGTCTATTGCTCTGTGGGCTACCGGAGTGCAAAAGTGGCTCAACAGCTTAAAAAGGCGGGTTTCAACTCAGTTTTCAACCTAGAGGGCGGTCTGTTTCAGTGGGCAAATGAACAGCGTCCTTTGGTTCGCTCAGGGCAGCCCACTCAACAAATTCATCCTTACAATTCGGTGTGGGGAATACTCATAAAAAAGCGCGATCGCGCTTCATTGAAGCGTTTAGAGTGAAGCGTTTAGAGTGAAGATCTCGCCGCTATACCCCCGTTGGAACGCAAGATGTTTCAAATCTCGATTATTATTCCTACGCTCAACGAAGCCCGCATCCTCGGACGCACTTTGCGACAACTCACCGTTCTTGATCCGCCGCCGGTCGAGGTATTGGTTGTAGATGGGGGGAGCCAAGATCAAACCATTGAGATCGCCCGCTTAGCTGGAGTGCAAGTGTTGATGTGCGATCGCCGAGGACGCTCAGTTCAAATGAATCACGGTGCCCTATTCGCCAAGGGTAACGTGCTCTGTTTTCTCCACGCCGATACTCAAGTTCCCAATGATTTGATCAGCGTGATTGAGCAAACTTTAGCGGATAAAACCGTTGCTTGTGGGGGCTTCATTTCTTTAATGTCGGGCGCAGAAATAACCCGCTGGGGCATCTCACTGCACAACTATCTCAAAACTTACTATGCACCGCTGCTGTTTAAACCACACCTATTTTTTAGAGGATTACGCCTCCTGTTTGGCGATCAGGTGATGTTTTGTCGGCAAGTTGACTTTTGGAATTGTGGGGGATTCAATGAAGCCCTACCCATTTTGGAGGATGGCGATTTGTGCCTCCGGTTGGTCAGAAAAGGGCGGATTCGTCAGGTGAACCGGGTTGTGCAAAGCTGCGATCGCCGCGTGGCTCGTTGGGGAGCCTGGAAAGCTACAGGCATTTATTTATATATCGGCTGTTTATGGGGCGTTGGGGTTTCGGCTGATTATTTGAAGCGATTCTATGAAGATATTCGTTGATTCAAGCTCCAATCGTAGTCGAGATAGGCGATCGCAGTGGCAGCCGTTAGAGGGAGATCGGGGCGATAGGTGCAAATGTAATCTGGAATCGAACCTGCAACGTGCAGAAAATCTGGGCGATACCATTTAAAGATCTTGCTGCAATAGAGGGTTTTAGTGGGGGCATCGTAACGAACTTTGTCGAGATTGTGCATAAAACGATGAGCATCGTCTTCTAGTTGATGTTTCACACGATCCGATGTGTAAGCGGCATTACGCAGCAGCGGACAGCCTATAGAAGCACAGACGATCGCAAAGTGAATGCGTGGATCGTGCCAGCGATCGCGCAGTATTTTATGCTCAATTTGAGCAAGACTGTAGGTTTGATTTGAGAATCGATAAGCTTGACGCTGAAAAAATCGCAGGAAGGCAAACCAATTAGGAACTCCCAGCACAACGGGTCGAATGGATGCGATCGGATAGCGTTCTAAAATCGTTGAAATGGTGAACGCATTATAAAGATTAATCCACAGCGCTAGTTGCTCATCGGTCAAATCTGGGTTTAGGTCTAGCGGTTCCAAACTTGCTAACCAATTCGTCAGCGTTTCAGGCTGCTGACTCCAAGCCTGGTAATCTACTCGCCCCTGCTGATCCACATACTGGTGCAGCAGGCTATCCCACCCCGCAAAATCAATCATGGATCGCGCTCCTACCCCTCCTACACAGGATAGTTTATTTTCGCGCGAGTCCCTCAAGTCTGTCTATGCACCCTAAAAATGGTGGCTTTCTACCTAAGGGGAGTTGAAGAAGCTGCCTTAAATTTTGTATGATTTCATCGGGTTGGGGCACAGCCGAAAAACCGCTACCATAGAAAAACTTGTAAAGTGTCTTTTAGTTATAAAAGTTTGAATTTTGAGTTTCATGTGAGCTTTTTATTTTATGGTCAAGCGATCGCTCCAGGCATCTCTTGCTGGGTCTCAGCAGGCTAAACAAGCATTCGCCCGTAAAGGATGGACTCAAGAAAATCTAGCAGGAGAGATCAACTTAAAAACCCGTCAACCCATTTGGAGATTTTTTACCAGGCAACCCGTCGAGCGTCAGATATTTTTAGCGGTCTGTTCCATTCTCGATTTAGATTGGCGAGAGATTGCAGACAATCCGCCAGCAGAATTTCCTGAGTTTGTCAAGGAAGGTGATTCCGCATTTTTAAGTGTTGATGCTTTGGTGCAACAGGTGAGAGCGCACCGCAAAGACACCATTCAAAATCAGTGCGGCATCTTACAGCTATTAGATATCAATCGCCCGGTTAGCATTAACGATATCTATGTCGATGTTAATATCTTAGAGAAGATTAGCAGTCAGCAGCAGTTTGAACTTTCCGATCTGCAAAAACTCGAACCTAACGAATGCGATCGCATGGGTTTGGGAGTCATTGATCAAGATCCAATACCAGGAATGCAAGCAGTTGAAACTTACTCAAAGATCAGAGTTCTGGGTAGACCAGGAGTGGGCAAAACTACCTTTTTGCAATACCTAGCCATTCAGTGCAATTTGGGCAGATTTGCGGCTCATCAAGTTCCCATTTTTATCGTGTTGAGAGAGTTTGCAGAAGAATCTCGACATAGTGGCGAATGTAGTCTGTTTAATACTATTCGGCAGAAGTTGCTCACATCGGGAATCTCTGATCCGTCTGTGCTAGAAACCCTGCTGCAAGCGGGTCGAGTCCTGCTATTGCTAGACGGCATGGATGAAGTGTTAAAGCAAGACAGTCCAGTGGTTCTTAGAGAAATTCGTAAGTTCTCAGACAAATATCACCGAAATCGATTTGCAGCATCCTGTCGCACGGCAACCCAAAAGCTGAGACTGCGCGGCTTTATCGATGTAGAGATCGCCCCTTTTACTCAGGCTCAAATTACGACCTTTGCTCAAAAGTGGTTTTTGACCTTGAGTAAAACCACGGCTCAAGCCGGGAAAGATCAGGCGGATCAATTTATCCGAAAGTTGGACTTGCCCGAAAACTGGCAGTTCCGGCAACTCGCAGATACACCGCTGTTCCTGCATCTTGCCTGTTGGATCTTTCAGGGTCAAGAGAAATTTCCGAGCAAGCGGAGTGAGTTTTATCAACAAGGGCTTGATTTGCTGTTAGGTAAATGGGACGAAGCGAGAGGCGTTGAACGCGATGAAGTTTATCGAGGTTTTTTGTTGCCGCAAAAGCTAAGACTATTAAGCCATCTGGCAGCAGTCACTTTTGAACGGGGGCAGTATTTTTTTGAGCAACGCACGATTGAGCGACACATTGGAGACTATCTGCGAAGTTTGCCGGGTGCCACTTTAGAACCAGAAGAACTTCAACTCGAAAGCGAAGCCATCCTAAGGGCGATCGAAGCTCAGCATGGACTTTTAATCGAGCGATCGCGAGGGATTTTTTCATTCTCTCATTTGGCATTTCAAGAATACTTTACAGCTCGAAAAATTGTTGCCAGCCATGACTTAGGATTGCCAGAGCAAGCACTAGAAGGATTGGTCAGTCACATCCCTGATCGTCATTGGCGCGAAGTATTTTTGTTAACATCTACAATGCTGCGGAGTGCAGATTTGCTGCTGCAATTGATGAAGCAACAAATTGATGCGTTAGCCGCTCAAGACCCATACTTGCAAGAGTTTTTGCTATGCAGCCGCCAGAAATTTCGGCAAATCCCAGAAGAAACCCAATTGTCGTCCGTTAATCAAAGCCACGAACGACGCTATTACGATGCCAATCAACTTCTGATAGATTGCTTAAATAGTCACTGTGAAGTCACGATGGTAATTCGGCAAGACCTTGAAGCGACATTCTTGCCTCACCAAAAACTGGAAGATCGAGAATGACAAGGAGATTAAATTGATAACCCACTCATTTGGATTTTACAGTATCGCTTTTTTTGGAATTATTTTGTTGCGATACGTTCTGGTAGCGGGGGGACTGTATTGGTGCTTTTACTCGTCATCCAGTCAGGCTTTGGTGAACCCGATTGGAACGCTTACCCAGCAACAGCACATTCCTTCTTGGCGATCGATCCAGTCGGATATTCAACTCTCCGTGGTTTCGGCGGGAGTGTTTGCATTGGCAGCGGCGATCGTCATGTCAGGCTATGGGGAGGGAATGACTCGGTTGTATAGCGACCCGAAGCAATATGGGCTGTGGTATTTGGGGATTAGCTATGGTGCGGTATTGCTGCTTCAAGATGCCTATTTTTACTTCACTCATCGAGTGTTTCACCATCCATTACTCTTTGTTTGGTTACATCAGGGTCATCATCGATCGCGCTACCCCACTCCATGGACTTCGTTTGCTTTTGATCCATTAGAGGCGATCATTCAATCGCTCTTTCTGGTGGGCATCGTGTTTATCATGCCGCTGCATTTCATCACGTTGATTGCAGTATTGACCACTATGACGGTTTGGGCAGTGCTAAATCATCTAGGCATCGATCGCCTACCCCAGTGGTTTCCGCATCATTGGTTGGGCAGGTGGTTTATTGGTCCTGCCCATCATTCCATTCATCATCTTAAATACACGGTGCATTATGGGCTATATTTCACATTTTGGGATAAGTGGCTCGGCACCCAAGACGCGAACTATGAGCAAAAGTTTGATGAACGTCAGATCGGCGACTGAATCCCTTGTTTTGAAGTAAGAACCTATTCCTGAACACGATATTGATCATGAGAATCACTTAATTGCGCGTCAATTTAGCAATCAGAGCCACTAAAGAGTCTGGTTGCACTGGTTTTGCAAGATGTAGCTGGAAGCCAGCCGCAAGAGCTTGATCGCGGTCTTCTTCACGACTATGAGCAGTCAGGGCGATCGCGGGGATTGTGCCCCCTCGATCCGCAGGCAACAACCGCACTTGTTTCAATAAGGTATAGCCATCTTCGGCGGGCATTGAAATATCGCTAACTAAAATATCTACTTTATGCGTGCTTAAAGCTTTGAGAGCACGCTGTGCCGATGAAACCGCAGCAACTTCGGCTCCCGCTTGCTCTAGGGCAATCATGACAAACTCACAGGCATCAGCTTGGTCATCCACAATCAAAATCGAGATGCCAGCTAAAGGACGATCAGAGGTCGATGAAGAAGCAAAATCAGACGGGACAGATGGAGTGTCACGTTTCGCCTCACTATCGATATCGTCATCACTTTCTAACAACGGTAGAACGACAGTAAACGTTGAGCCTTGCCCCTCTCCACTGCTTGCAGCCGTAATCGACCCGCCGTGAAGCTCAAGTAGATGTTGAACAATAGCTAAGCCCAATCCTAACCCTTCATACGGTTTAGTGGTGCCGGTGTTTGCTTGCCGAAAGCGATCAAACACATACGGAAGAAATTCAGGATTGATCCCTTTCCCGGTGTCGGCGATGGTAATTTGAGCACAAGCATGACCGGGGGTTAAAAGTGAGGCATTAGAGCTTTCCCGGTTTTCCAACCCGCGATCTGTCCGCTCTAACCGAATCTCCACTCGACCGGATTGAGGTGTAAATTTGATGGCATTTGATAATAAATTCCAAATGACTTGTTGAAGCCGATTAAAGTCACCTAGCACTTGTAGAGGAGCAATATTGTTTACTTCACTGGGTGCGACCTTTATTTGATTTAGTTATTGTGCTGTGATATTACTTGGTAGTAACAACAAGAGGGGCAAAGATGGGCGCTCAATTGCTGAGTATTGAAGGGTCTCAAGTGAAGATAGAAGTCACGATAGACCTGAGCC
>JBGSWI010000170.1:0-2917 GCA_041752515.1 Leptolyngbyaceae cyanobacterium
TTGCGAAAGCAAATAGGGTAGGGCATACCCGAATTAACGCTTGGGGAGAATCCCACCTCTGGTCTAGAGACTGCAAGGAATCTAGTTTAAGTGGTTTCGCTGAACCAAGAATCCCACTGGCTTAAGCCGTGGGAGTGTCAACATTCCTTCCCCCACTTTTGATTAGATGTATTACGCTGTATGAAGTTTAATCATGTGAGCCATGCCCGAACAGCTAGAGCCGCGCTATTCAGTTACTTGGGTCAATCGCATTGCAGACATTCCACAGGCTGATTGGGATGCTCTGGCAGTTCCGCTTAAAACTCCGTTCTTTGAGTGGGAATGGCTGAATAATATGGAAACTTCGGGTAGCACCACTGCCCGCACTGGCTGGCTGCCCAATCACCTAACCCTATGGCGTGAGCATTTAGCGCCTGAATCGCCCTCCCGCAGTCTAATTGCTATTGCGCCGCTATATGTGAAAGGGCATAGCTATGGGGAGTTTGTGTTCGATCATCAATGGGCAGAGTTGGCAGGACGGTTGGGCATCGAATATTACCCTAAGTTGTTGGGGATGTCACCGTTTACCCCAGCAGAAGGCTATCGATTTATGATTGCGCCGGAAGAAAATGAAGCTGAGTTGACCGGGCTGATGGTGGAGGCGATCGCTCAATTTTGCGATCGCAACCGGATCTCCGGCTGCCACTTTCTATATGCCGATCCTGAATGGAAGCTTTTAATGGAACGTCATGGATTTGATACGTGGCTGCATCACAGTTTCATCTGGAAAAATCAAGGATACCAAACGTTTGAAGATTACTTAACTGGGTTTAACGCCAACCAGCGACGAAACATCAAACGAGAACGCAAAGCGGTTGAGAAAGCAGGCTTGGTGCTTAAAACTTGGAATGGAGACAGTATTCCAGAATCTCTGTTTTCCTTGATGTATGCCTATTATGGCGATACGTGCGATAAATTCGGGTGGTGGGGCAGTAAGTACCTAACGCAAAAGTTTTTTGAACAGCTTCATCCCAACTACGCCCATCGCGTCGTTTTTGTGGCTGCTTACCCTGAATACGATCTTCAGAATCCTGTAGGAATGTCTTTTTGCCTGACGAAAGGCACCAACCTCTATGGTCGCTACTGGGGATCATCCGATGAAATTGACTGTCTTCACTTCGATGCTTGCTACTACACCCCCATTGAATGGGCGATCGCTCACGGCATTCAAACATTTGATCCGGGTGCAGGTGGAAGACATAAAAAACGACGCGGCTTCCCTGCGACCCCAAACTATAGTCTGCATCAGTTCTATCATCCTCGTCTTGCTCAAATCTTCAGCACCTACATTGGTGAAGTAAATGAAATGGAACAGCAAGAGATGGATGCAATTAATCAAGATTTGCCCTTTAAGCAGGAAAATATGTCCGAGGAGGCTACATCGCAAAGGCTATTGGAGCTAGAGAAAAAAGAGTTTTGATTAAATAAGTTTGATGATGATCTCGACAACTATGAACTAGAGTTAATCCACTGCCTTTTTTACATCATCTTTCAGCGTCACAGCACCTTCAAGAGCTTCGCCTTCAATCTTTTTTGCTCTGCCTTTGGCTTCCACTTCTCTATCTCCTGCGAGATCTCCTGCACCTTCTTGAATAATGCCTTCCATTTTTTTAGCAACTGCTTTTGCTTTATCTTCTAAAGACATGGCTTTTCTCCAAAATTAAAATTTTTCAATGTTGATGATCAATTGATTAGGGATGCCAGTGATTGATCACACTGTAGCGAAGTTGATATGAATAGCCCTCTATCGACAGGGATAATTTATTCGTAAAGTGCGATGTTGAGGAAGTAGGGCGAATGCTGCTTACTGAGTTGTTTGATAACAATAAATCGTTCGTCTCTGGCTTTTAGCCCAGAAACGAACGATATCAACACATTCAACAAATTAACTTCTGCGATCGCAATTAGGACTGCATTGTAGTGGTAGTGCGAGGACGACGGGCACCCGCAGAGGCACCTAACATCGATGCAACTAGACCCAGCAAAGAACCGAGAACAAACGACCAACCCAACTTTGCGGCATTACCAGCAAGTTCGTTCGCTTGTTGAGCCGTAACGTTTGGAACATTAGCAGAATTCGCATCTGGAACGGCTACGCCACTTTGCTGTGCTTGATTGATGATTGATCCTGCATTAGAAGCCACTACGCCAAAAGCACCGGAAACGCCGCTAGAAAGCAACCAAGCGCTGATTGCCAACGTTGTTGCCCATAAGATAGCGCCATTAAGTAACGCTGTATTTTTGTTCATTGCTCCGCAAGAACGAGTAGTAACCCATCCGCCAATAAAAAGCGAAATGAATAGACTGATAATTGACCAAATTCCTACAGCAGCACCCACATTATCTGCATCAGAACGAGGTGCGCCTGAACCCGCAATACCCGTCAGCCCGATCGCGGCACCCAGGGCACTCAAAATTAATTGAGTACTCAGGGCAATCACTAATCCGGCGAGAATAGGACCCCAACGCACGCGATCATGATACTCGGTAGTAGCAAGCATAGCCGAGCGTTCAGCCACGTAATCAACGGGGCGATTTATGGTTTGGTCGATGGGTCGATCACTGTATGACATAGCTTATTAAGCTCCTGATAAACAATACAAACAACACATGAAAATATTTCAAACAAGCGCTAAAAGAGAGTCAATAATGACTTTTGTAGTCGCTTAAAAATGCTCTTTGTATTGTTTATAGGGGAAAATCCGCAAAACTTTCTCTATCTGAAGGAGTGATTTTTGGCGTTGCTGAATGGCGATATGAATTGCCCTCATCCCCAGCCCTTCTCCCTAGGGAGAAGAGAGCCAGAAATCTTGTTCCCTCGCCCGTTGGGAGAGGGTTAGGGTGAGGGCGTATTTCAGAATTCATAGACTGATTCAGC
>JBGSWI010000171.1:0-56229 GCA_041752515.1 Leptolyngbyaceae cyanobacterium
TGTTCTTTGAGGGGAATAATCGCGGCATCAATCATCACAGAACGCTCCTCGCAGTCAAGACTGCTCTGAATTCTACGGTTTCTGCTCGATAGTTCCAACCCCGTTCACTCAATTGTTAAGAAACGTATGCGTTTGCCCTAACGTAGCGCTTGTTAAGATTGCCAACAATTATATTTTAGAGCAGAAATATTTATGGGGACACCAAAGATGTAACCACGGGGCAAGCTGCGCTCAAATCGCCGGGTGGTGGAATTAAGCCGACTACATGGGGCACAGAACGAGGTTCGTAAGCAACTAATGATTTGCCTTTAAAGGCTAAAGAAGTGCTGGCACCCGAATCTAGCATAACCGCATCTCGAAACCCTGCTTGAGCAAGTGCTATGCCTAAATCGACTGAACCGATGGGTTCTGTAGACACGCCGATTTGAGGCTGACCTTGTTGATTAATTCCCCAAAACGCCCGATGTCTCAATTCGTTGACGCTATACAGCCGACCAAATCGCTCTATGGGCTGAGGTTTTCCATTTTCAACGAGCCAGCCAGCGGCAACAAAAGCGTCTGTGACGGTAGGCATCTCTGTCTGGAGAGCTTCTAATGTGTTGTGTTTTTTGAAGTTGAACGGAATAAATTGAACGGCTTCAGTTCCGATCAAGACGAGGGGACGGTTTTCTAAGAATGGGATTTCGCCGCGCTTACCAGGAATAAATTGACCGTGGCTTTGGCTATAGATTGGTCCCAGCATTTCGTTGGAATCCAGCATTTCTAACGAGAAGAAGGTGCCGTCTACGGCAGCGATTACAGGGGTATTTGCAATAATTTGGGGGAGTTGCCCACGGGTGTTGTAGTGAATGGTGACTGGCTTCCCACCCGCAACAAAGATGAATGGAATTTGATTGATTGTTAGGTCAAGCCGACGTACTGGGGCTGTGAAGTTGAATCCCATGCTGATGGGTGGTATGGGGGAGCCGCCCCAGGCAACATCGACCATTTCTTGTATGCGGGATTGCCCGATTCGCCCGATCGCCAGTAGGCTTTGTGACTGACCTGCTAGTTGTTCATCGGCATCGTTCATTGTCAGGGCTGCTGAGTACCCCGCTGCTTGCACCGACTCTAGAGCCGCTTGGTCAAACTTGCCTTCTGGGTAGGTGAAGTAGCGAATGGGGATAGCTAGCTCTGCCTCTAGAATGCGCTTAGACTCTTGGGTTTCGAGCCGCAGTTGAGCTGGAGTCAATCCCTCCATCACTTTATGATTGATGCTGTGGGAAGCGATCGTCACCAGCGGATCTTTTGCCATTTCCCGCAGTTGTTCCCAGTTGAGGCTAGAGCGCCCCATTTGTTTGCCGACTTTAGCGGTATAAATCGAGAAGAGTGCGGGGTAATTATATTTCTTTAGCAGGGGATAGACATAGTCGTAGTGCCCTTTATAGCCATCATCGAAGGTGAGCAAAATTGGTTTGGCGGGCAAGGCAAGCCCTGCGCGGAGGTGGGCTACAAGCTGCTCCATGCTGATAGGAGTTAGCCCTTTTTGTTTGATTAGCTGGAGGTGCTGCTCAAATTCTTGTGGGGTGACATCGAAGAACACGAGCTTTTCCGGCAGGATATCGTGGTACATCATGACGGGCACTTTGGCTTGCCGCGCCAAAGAGTTAATTTCGGGAAAAGGACTGGGATTAAGATATGCCATGACCTGTGGGGCAATCTGACTGACGATCGCCCCCATTCCAAAAGCAGGCTGCTCAACCCAATAGGCAGTTTGGGAAATGTTGCTGACGAGTTGGGTAATCTCGGTGGTGGGTCGAGTTGTTTGGGCTTGGCAGTCAGAGTGGGTGGCGGGGGCAGGCGCTTCTATGGCAGGCTGCTCAGATATGCCGTTGGCATCAAACGACTGAGCCAGCGTTAGAGGGGGTGAAATGGCAGGGTGCGATCGCCCAATTTCACAAAACAGCAGGGGCATAATGATTGCGATCGCCAGCCGAGATTGCCCTAGGGAGCGTTTCACGAGTCGCCTGTTGAAAGGAATAGCGGTCTTAAATTGAATCAAAAATTTACACGCACGATTCATAGCTCACCAAGTCCCACAAGATCCCCTAGACATATCTACTCCATAACAGCTATTTTGTCAGTTTTTTAGACGCTTTTTTCGCAAAGATTATGACATTTCTCGTGCCTAATCGGTAGGACGGAGACCCATGTCTGATTTAACCATCTGTAGAAAACCGACCAAAACCGCATTTATGGAGAGTGATGACGGAGCTTTTCACACACGGGTTAAATAAACAGAAGTCCTTTAAACCCATAGAACCTGTAGTTTCCTGTAGTTTAGAGCTTGTAAATTTGCTTTTATTTCTCATTGGCGAGAGAGAATAAAATTTGTATAGAACATTACAGAATAACCTAATCAAAAAAGGTGGAATTCCTTATGGAGTTATTTTTGTTACTTGCTTAGCCATTTTCTTTTAAGGGGTGAGGCAATACTCAGAAAATATATGCGCTAAGCATTTGAATGTTCGCTTCTAGCTTCTTATGTTCTTCGCAAGCTTTTTGAAGTGTTGCGATCGCTCAGGGTTTCGCTGATTTCTCAGTTTGTTCATCTTCCCAGTAATTTAGAGGCTGTTCATCAAAGTGCCACTCATTAACTCAAACTCAGTGAGGACTTCCTACTAATGACCATGAGACTTCCGTTTAAGCCACCTTCAGCCCGAAGAAAGCAGCGCATAGCACCCGTCCAAGCAAACCGGTGGCGATCGCTCGATTGGTACTCCAGAAAACTATCGCCTAGCGCTCAAGCCTGTATTCCCCTTGCCCTGATTATTGTGTTGATTTGGGGCTATGAAGCATTTGCCCAAGGTGCGCCTACGCTGGCAGATGTGGTAAAAACCACCGAAACCCTAAAAGTGGGTCTCGACACCATGTGGGTATTGGTGGCTGGTATGTTGGTGTTCTTCATGAACGCTGGCTTTTGTATGTTAGAAACGGGCTTCTGCCGTCAAAAGAATGCAGTCAACGTCCTTTCTAAAAACCTGATTGTGTTCTCCCTCGCGACGATCGCATTTTGGGCGATCGGTTTTGGGCTGATGTTTAGCAGCACAGGCGGTGGTTTCATTGGCGCAGGCGGCGGCTTCTTTCTGGCGGGTGCAGACAATAGCCCCGCGACAGGAGAGGCTTATCAAGGCATCTTTAGTGCACTCAGTTGGACAGGGGTGCCCCTACTGACAAAATTTTTCTTCCAGCTTGTCTTTGCTGGAACAGCCGCCACGATTGTCTCTGGAGCCGTGGCAGAACGGATCAAGTTTGTCAGCTTTTTGATTTTTAGCGTGTTATTAGTTGGCATTGCCTATGCCATCACCGGGCATTGGATTTGGGGTGGAGGCTGGCTAGCAACATTGGGTTTCTGGGATTTTGCAGGTTCAACCGTGGTTCACTCCGTTGGGGGTTGGGCAGCGCTCATGGGTGCAGCGTTAGTGGGTCCTCGCTTAGGAAAATATAGCGCTGAGGGTCGATCAAATGCGTTGCCTGCCCACAATATGAGCATTGCCACCTTGGGCGCTCTAATCCTGTGGTTGGGCTGGTTTGGCTTCAACCCGGGTTCGACGATGGCAGTAAGCGATGGTTCGCTAATTTCTCACATTGCGATCGCTACCAACACCGCAGGTGCGTTTGGTGGACTTGCTGCAACCATCACGGCATGGCTCTATCTAGGCAAGCCGGATCTGTCCATGATCATCAACGGCGTTTTGGCAGGTTTAGTGGCAGTCACCGCAGGGTGCGCCTTTGTGACGATTCCAGCCGCCGCTGTAATTGGTACTGTAGGTGGGATCTTAGTAGTGTTTGCAGTGGGTTATTTCGACAAAATTAAGATTGATGACCCGGTTGGGGCAACGTCGGTTCACCTCGTTTGTGGAGTTTGGGGAACTCTCGCTGTGGGCTTGTTTGCAGTGGGTCCAAGCGACGTGCCGGGGGCATTGTATACAGCCGGTCCAACGGCTGGACTCCTCTTGGGGGGTGGAATTGGGCAGCTTTGGCACCAATTTGTAGGCGTTATGACCGTGGGTGGCTTTACCGTCTTGGTTTCCACTATCTTCTGGTTAGTCTTACAAGCAACCCTAGGTATCCGAGTGACTGAAGAAGAGGAGTTAATCGGTCTAGATATCGCCGAACATGGCATGGAAGCCTATGCGGGTTTTGTTAAAGACAGCACAGGTTCATCATCCGATGTATCCAGTAGTATTGATAGTTCTGGAATGGCAAGCAAAAATTATTGAGCCAAGCGATAAAGAGCGGTCATGAGCTTGAAAAAGTAGATACGCAGACCGAAATCTTAGTGAAGACTATCTAAAATAGTGGAACCTTGATTGACTAAAAATTTTTAAGGTTCCACTTTTTTGTTGGATCGCAAAAATACAGGAAATAGAAGAAGCCTCGGTGAAAGCATTGCAACCGCAATGGACTTTGCTACTCAGGCTGGTGAATTTAACTTTTCGCCTCTTTTGTCGTAGCGCTGAATCTCACCTCTTGTAAGGGTTTTAGTGCGTCAACGCACTAAAATCTAGTCACGAATCAGGGCTATCTTAGGGGTCTGCGAGCAGTTTTTGACCTGATTTGTAATCGTTTCCAAGATAGCCTTTACAATTTGATGCAACGGGTTTGATTTGAGTAAGTGTTTAGACGTTTTAGTGTGCCGACTTGGGCAGTCTCTTTAAGTTTGGTGAGCGGTCTGTTGCTCCCTATTGCGCTGTTTAGCTTTCATCGGGAAAGTGTGCGGGGAGCTTCTCAGGTTCGTGCGTCTACGGTTGCTGAACCAACCCCTTATCCCTCGCCTTATTCCTTACCTGCTAGTGTTGTTGTTCCTAATGGCAATGTGGGGGTGCGACGGCAGTTAAATTATGCTGAGTGGGTGGAGTTGCTCAAACGGGAAGCCGCCGCGATCGCGAGTCGATCGCCGAGCCAATTAAAAGTTTTAGCGGGGGATTCCTTAAGCTTATGGTTTCCGAGCAATTTGCTGCCCGCAGGAGCCACCTGGCTCAATCAAGGTATTTCGGGTGAAACATCTTATGGGTTGTTGAAGCGAGTTAAATTTTTAGATCAAACGAAGCCCCAGACTATTTTTGTCATGATTGGCATTAATGATTTGATTAGAGGAGTGAGAGGTGAAACGTTGGTTGCCAATCAGCGAGAGATTGTCCGCCACCTTAAAACTGCGCACCCGCAAGCGACGATTGTGATTCAATCCATTTTGCCCCACGGCGGCGATCGCGCCAGTCGGCGGTATCTTGCTTCTGTCAAGGGTGATCCGGCGGCAACCGAGCGTCCTTTGTGGGTGGATCGGTTGCCCACTATTTCAAGTCGCTGGATTCGCACGATTAATCAAAAGCTAAAGCAGATTGCCCAAGATCAGGGAATAGAGTACTTAGATTTGCACCGTGATTTTGCGGATGCAGACGGTTACATTAAAGATGAATTGACTACCGACGGCTTACATCTAAGCGCTGCCGGATATGCGCTGTGGCGATCGAAATTGCAGCAAATGGGTGAGTCTGTTTCAAAACCTCCTATCTCGCGTTTAGTGACTTCTCCCTAAGGGAGTGACACTTTTCTAGAAGAGAGTGTCAAGATTGAGCTAGGAGATGAGCAAACGCCGAATTCCTATATGCCCGAACCGATTATCTCAATTGCCCAGCACTATCACGAACGGACTAAGTACGATCCTAGAACGATTAATGCCAAAAGCAAGCCGCCTGATTGGAACCAGCAACCCGTTCCGTTTAAGGACTATAAGATTGGCAGTTCATTTGATCTGAAGCCGTTTTTGACTGAAAACCCTGAAAAGTTTGCTGATGATGCCGCAGGTCAGTGGTGGCAGCGAATTTCTCAGCTTTTATTTTGTAGCTATGGCTTAACGGGCATGGTTCCCACAGTCGGCGAACCTCATTACCTGCGAGCGTCTCCCTCGGCAGGGGGGCTTTATCCCGCAGAACTGTATTTAGTTTCGCGGGGCACCCCTTTACTGCCAGCCGGATTGTTTAACTATCAAGCGCGCACTCATTCTTTAGTGCATTTCTGGGAGAATGACCTGTGGACAAAGCTTCAGGCAGCTTGTTTTTGGCATCCTGTTTTAGAAAATACGCAACTGGCATTAATCGTCACTGCGGTATTTTTGCGATCGCAATGGCGATATCAAGACCGGGCTTACCGCCGTATCTGCTTAGACACCGGGCATCTGCTAGGCAACCTCGATTTGACGTGTGCCATGAATGACTATCGCCCTCACTTGGTGGGCAGCTTTGTAGATGAAAGCGTGAACCAGGTGTTGTACTTAGATTCTGCTCAAGAAGGAGCGATCGCGGTGCTTCCGTTGGCTGACTTATTAGAAGTTCGTCAAAACCTGCCGCTTGCCAAAACCATTATGCCAACCCGAATGCAGGTAGACTATCCGCCGCTTGCCGATGGCAAACTGTTGGCTTACTTTCATCACGCAACCCAAATTGACCCGAATGAAGCCCTGAAAGTGAACTGGAAACTGTCGCCCACCGAAAAGCAGCGGACTGATAAATATAACTTTCCATTTTGTACCAAAGTGCCGACCGCCACTGACGCGATCGCGTGGGGCAGTAATCTAGCAGGGTTAGAAAACACCCTGCTCAAACGACGCTCCACTCGTGCCTACACTGGAGAACCGCTCACTTTAAAAGAACTGAAGCAACTACTAGATTTCACCTATCAACCCCAGCATTACAGTGAGCAGGGGCTAAACGGCACTCCCGACTGTTTTGATCTCAGTTTGGTGGAAACCTTTGTGGTGGTGTCTTCGGTGGATGGCTTAGAGGAAGGCTGCTACTATTACGCCCCCAACTCTCAAGAACTTCGCCAGATTCGGTTCAAAAATTTTCGCCAAGAACTTCATTTTCTCTGCTTAGGGCAAGATCTGGGGCGAGATGCTGCGGTCGTTTTATTTCACACCGCCGACCTCAGCGCCGCTGTTGCCACCTATGGCGATCGCGTCTATCGCTATTTGCATCTCGATGCCGGACGGCTAGGACAACGCCTTAACTTGGCAGCGATTTATCTTGGTTTAGGCGTAAGCGGCATTGCGGGCTTTTTTGATGATCAGGTCAACGAAGTGCTTGGCATTCCAATCGACGAAGCCGTTTTATATATTACGACCCTCGGTCGCCCTCAAGTCTAAATTTAGAAACGGGTGGCTAGATCAGCCCAGCGTTGAAAAATCTGGATCAAAAAGCGCCGTTAAAAGTTAGTTTTTTTCTAAATCCGCGTCAATTTCTTGACTAATATTTACAGTTCTACACTCGCCTCAAATCGTGCGTCTGTTCGATATGAACGTTTTCACGCGAGTTATTGCCCCAAATGAAATATTAACGCTTGACAAAGCCATTTCCAGTCCGTAGAGTTTAACGCATCAGTAATATCAACTAGATTGCTTGATGAATATTCAGCAATCTGCCTGAAGTTAGGCTTTTCTCGCCTTGCTGTTTTGTTCAATGTGTTTTCCCGCTCCGTTGATCTGGATTGAACAATATTTATTAGAGGAAAGTTTTTAAGAATTCTCTACTAAGTCGGGCAATTTATTGGGTGTGGTTTTCGAGTGAAAGTTGACTCTTCTCCCAAAACCATCCCAACACTGTGCCGATTGCTGAGCGATTAAAAAAAGTCGCGATTTGTCGCGACTTATAGAATAAAAAGTGTTCTGAAGTCAGATTGTTTTGATGTAGCTTCCAGTCTTCTTGCTAAATTTTACTGAGATTTTGCTATGCATTTAAACTTGCAAACACGCTCAGCCCAATCTTCTGTTCAGAATGATTCTGAGGTCGTCAATGGTCTATCAAAACTGTTGGCTGCGATCGCTGAGGATATCGCTCTAGCCGCCCCATTCAGCCAGTCATTGAACCGGGCAGACCCAGAGTATCGAGAATATCGGCTGCAACTCGGTGAGGGGTTACCCCCAATCACCCCGTCGTCGATCGCCGATCTGGCAGCAGTGTCGGGCAGTTATTTAGTGTGTCGGGGGCAAATTCGTTTGTTGGGGCAAGCGGCGGCTGGCGATCGCGCCTCTTCGATTCAGCTATTGCAAGTAGGCGATGTTTTTGGCAACGATCGCGCCTTTGATTCAGCCGCGCTTCCTTATCAAGCGATCGCGGCAAGTGAGGCGGAGGTGATCCATCTGTCTGCTGAAACGTGGACAGCTTGGCAGTCTCAAATTCCGTCGCTGCAAGGCTGGCTGCACAAGCAGGCGGTGATGCGGCAAACGCTATTGTTTTTCAAAACGGCAACATCGCTTAAAACTTTGCCCAGTCAGCATATTCAAGAATTATTGCCTTACATCAATGAAACTAAAATTGCCGCTGGTTGTGTGCTTGATCAAGCGGCACTCAGTGAACAGTCTCATTTTTGGCTGCGGCAAGGCACGATAAAAAGAGAACAGGGGCGAGATAATTCGGATCAAAATGGGCAACATCCGCTGCCGCCCACCGTGGGGCAAAGCTGGGGATATCCTTCTGACACGGCGACAAATTGGATCGCGGCTACTGATTTGATCCTGTACGAATTAGCGATCGACCATTGGGATAGCGCGATCGCGATCGCCCCAATGCTTGCCCCTGGGCTGGATGCGAGTTCGGCTAGAAAACCCCGTCGTCAGCATTCATCTGCCGCCCAAAAAGCATCCGCTGAACCTCAAACTAAAGTAGGCGCGATCGCTGCCGTTCCTGGAGATGCAGCCCAAACAACAGCAGACGCGATCGCTTCAAAATTAGCGCCCGCTGGCAAAAACGGGATTGCCTTTCCGTCGCCAGGGCGGCGATATCGGCACCATCGTCTTTGGCAACGCTATCCGTTTGTAGAACAGCAAAGCTCTTCCGACTGTGGCGCAGCGTGTCTGGCAATGATCAGCCGCTTTTGGGGAAAACATTTTCCTTTACATTTCCTGCGAGAGCAAGCAAAAGTAGGACGCAGTGGGGCTTCTCTCAAAAGTTTGGCAAAGGCGGCAGAGGAGTTGGGCTATCAGGCGCGCCCGGTTAGAGCCAGCTTTGGACGAATGAGCGAACAGCCTAACCCCTGGATTGCCCATTGGGAAGGCGATCACTATGTAGTGGTTTATCGCGTTAAACGCGGGCAGGTGCTAATTGCCGATCCGGCAGCAGGGCGGCGATCGCTGCCCATTGCCGAATTTCAGACTCACTGGACGGGGTATGGGTTGCTGCTAGAGCCAACCGAGCGCTTACACGAGACCAAAAATCAGAAAGCCTCCCTGGGGCGTTATTTGGGAACTCTGTTGCCCTATCGCTCTTGGATTTTTCAAGTATTTTTGGCATCCCTGCTAATTCAACTGTTTGGGTTGGTTACGCCGCTGTTCACTCAAATTATTTTGGATCAGGTCGTGGTGCAAAAAAGCCTCACTGCGCTGAATGTGTTTGCGATCGGATTATTGCTATTTACGATCTGGGGCGTGGGCATTAGCGCGATCCGCCAGTACTTGCTGAGCTACTTATCGAATCGGCTCGATCTGACCCTGATTAGCGGTTTTATTAACCATACGCTGACTCTGCCGCTAAAGTTTTTTGAATCGCGCCGCGTGGGCGATATCATTACTCGCGTCCAAGAAAACCAGAAGATTCAACGGTTTTTGCTGGGGCAGGTTGTAGTGGCGGTACTAGATTTTTTGACGGGATTTGTGTTTTTGGGGCTAATGCTGTACTACAACGTGCAGTTGACGCTGTTGGTGTTAGCCCTGATTCCGCCGATTGTAGTGCTGACGCTGGCAGCTACACCGCTGTTGCAAAAAGTATCTCGTGAAATTTTCAAGCACGCGGCAGATCAAAACTCTTATTTAGTGGAAATGATGACTGGCATTTCTACGGTGAAAACTGCCACGGTAGAACAGGAAATGCGCTGGCAGTGGGAAGAGCATTTAACCAGTCAACTCAATGCCCAGTTTCGGGGGCAACGGTTAGCCATTAATTTGCAGACGGTCAGTGGTTTGATTAATGCGATCGGAACTACGGTCTTGCTTTGGTATGGAGCCACGCTAGTGATTCAAAATCAACTCACCATTGGGCAGTTGATCGCCTTCAACATGATGATGGGCTACTTGATTAATCCGGTTGTTGCGTTGGCAAACCTGTGGGATGAGTTACAAGAAGTATTGATTTCTGTAGAGCGATTAAACGATGTGTTTGAAGCGGCTCCGGAGGAGTTGCCTCACCATGTCATGGTGGCGCTGCCTGCGCTAAAGGGAAGGGTGCAGTTTGATCAGGTGACGTTTCGCTACGATGTGGATGAAGAACGCAACACATTGGAAGCGCTTTCGTTTGAGGCGCAGGTGGGCGAGACGATCGCGATTGTGGGGCGCAGCGGCTCTGGTAAAACGACCTTAATCAAACTGCTATCTGCGCTCTATAAACCCACCAAGGGGCGGATCGTTATCGATGGACATGATATCAGCCAAGTTTCTCCAACATCCTTGCGATCGCAAATTGGAGTGGTTCCGCAAGAATGCTTCTTGTTTTCTGGCACTATTCTTGAAAATATTACCCTCCACCGACCCGAGTTTTCAGTAGAGCAAGTAATTGAAGTTGCCAAGCTAGCCGAAGCTCATGCTTTTATCCAAGCGTTACCCCTGAGCTACAACACCAAAGTAGGGGAACGCGGCTCGATGCTGTCGGGTGGGCAACGTCAGCGGATTGCGATCGCGCGGGCGTTGTTGGGCGATCCCCGTATTCTAATTTTGGATGAAGCGACCAGTTCTTTGGATACCGAATCGGAACGGCGCTTTCAACAAAACCTTGCCCAAATTCGCCGCGATCGCACTACGTTTATCATTGCTCATCGGCTTTCCACGGTGCGAAATGCTGACAAAATTCTCGTTCTCGATCGCGGTGTTTTAGTCGAGCAAGGCACTCACGAAGCTCTAATTACAGCGAAAGGATTGTATTTTTATCTAGCGCAGCAACAGCTTGATTTGTAGTAAGAAAGCAGTCGAAAGTTCAACTCAATCAAACTTAACTTTTAATTAAAAAGGAGAACTAAACCTTGATATAACTCACTTTTTTGATCCATTGAAGTGAAATAAAACCGAGTAATGAGCAAAATGAAAAATCAATCACCCATAGGAGCTATTTCTAAAAGTCACCGCTAGTGCGATCGAGATTTTTGGCTTGATGAATATAGGAGTGAGGTAGTAAGTGAGCCAGTTCTTTGGGTTTAGTAGAGTCGCTTGCTAGATGATTCGTCAATGAAAATAATTCTTATTTTTGCTGGTGCGGCATCGTTGAAGTACCAGGATTTAAAAAATGAACAAAACGAAAAAATCTGCCAATTTGGCAGATTTCCCCTAAACCCCTAGCTAGTATAAGTACTGAGATTATCGGCTAACTCATCACCTGTCTTCACCTAAACTTTATCTAACGGCTGACTTATTTTTAGACAAAATCTGATGTTAGATGAATCTTGATCTCCTAAAGGATAGACAGGAAGCGCAACCTGAGAATCTACACCCTAATACCTTTCTATGAATGACGTTTAATGACGTTAAGATAACTTGACTTCAGTTTGAATAAAAAAGAAGATGATCCCTGTAGAAACACTGAATAGACTTCTTTAGAGCTTCGCTTCAGAAACCGCAAATATTTGAGGTTTATCTCCGATGCATTGCCCCCATGCTCAAGATTCACAACCAACTTTTCAGATGCCCCCATCTGATGATTTAGAACAAATTCAAGCGGACACAACAACATTTGAGCCTTTAGACAATAAAACTTCTAACTGTCTCTACGGCGGTACTGCAAACCGCATTCCAACTTTTTCTAATAGCGCTCCTCCGGGGCAAGTCTCCCGATCGCCATCTAGCTACTGGAGCCAATCTCTACAAACCCTGTTGGATCACCCTCCATCCACCCTTCCTCAACGGCTGCTTCTAGGCGGATTAATTTTTAGCACGGCTTTTATCGCTTGGGCATGGTTTGGGCAAATATCTGATGTTAGCCATGCCAGCGGACGACTAATTCCTGAAGGAGAAGTTTATAAAGTGCAGCCCGTGATGGAGGGCGAAGTTGCAAAAATTCTGGTTAAAGAAGGTCAACGGGTTAGCGCCAATCAGGTGATTGCGGAACTGGATACAAGGCTGGTTGCTGCCACGGTTGAGCGCCTAGAGAAAAGCTTGGTGGATAGTCAGCTAGAACTGACGCAAACTCAAGGATTAGTTGCCAAAACCCAATTAGAAAAGCAAACCCGCAAGGCGATCGCGGGTGCCCAAATCGATCTTCAGCAGTCGGCAATTCACCAGGCAGCAGACAGCGCCACCACCAATCGGCGTTTGTTAGAGCAGCTTCAAACCGATATTACTGCTTATCAAACGCGGCTTGATCGAATTCAACCGTTGGTTAAGGAAGGCGCGATTTCTACCGATTATTTATTTGAAATTGAGCAAGCGTTGCGCGATCGCCAGCGTTCCATGACTCAAGCCCAAGGCGACCTGCAAAAAAGCCAGGGTGATGCGAAGCAACTGCAAGCAAAACTCGCCCAAACCCAAGCGGAAGGGGCGCAGAGTCAGCTAGAAACCCAGCAACAATTAGGACAGTTAGACATAAAAATCGCTGAACTACAGGAAAAGATTAATGCTGCCAGCGGATTGCTCAAAGAAGCGAATACGCGGCTCAAGCAGAGCTTTCTCCATGCGCCCGTGGCGGGTGTAGTGTCTTCCCTCAATATGAAAAATGCAGGAGAGGTCGCAAAGCCCGGTCAAACGGTAGCTGAGATTGCACCGGCAAAAGCGCCTTTAGTTTTGGCTGCGATCGTGCCGAGTCGAAGTGCGGGGCTGCTTAAATTGGGAATGCCAGTCAACCTCAAGCTGGATGCTTTCCCTTATCAGGATTACGGCACAATATCGGGCAAAGTTAGCGCAATTTCATCGGATGCTAAAACCGATGAGCAAGCCGGAGCCGTATACCGAGTTGAAGTTTCCCTCGATCGCAACTATGTCATTCACCATCAACAAAAAGTTTTCTTTAAGGCGGGGCAAACTGCCAATGCCGAAATTGTGACGCGCCAGCGCCGCATTGCCGACATTTTGTTAGACCCCATTCGGAAGTTACAGCAAGACCGTCTCACTTTATAAGCGATCGCCCGTGTGTTCCACCCTGATTGAATCAAAGTTCCGAGAACCCAAACCTTAACTGAGAGTTTCATATCATGAGTGCAGGCTTTAATATCAAAACCGATAAGGCAATGACCACGGAGCAGTTTACTCAAGTAGTCGATGCGATTTTAAATGGCAAATACTCTTGGGCGTGCGTCCTGATTTTGCGCTTTGCTGGCTACAATCCCCTTCACTACATTCCTTATCGCACGTTTAATCGGTTGATGAAAGAGAACGACCTCAGCGATCGCACTCATTCCGATTCTAAAAAAAACGCGCTGATAGCTCAATGCCGCCCCACACAACCCGTTGCGTCTGTACTAAACTCTAGCAAAATACGCGATCTCAACTATTTAGAACCTATCGGCAAAGGCTCATGCAACCCCAAAGGTGGCAGCCGGATTAATTGGCTGGAGTATTTTCTGTAACTAAATTAAGCGTTTATCCAGCATATCTATCCAAAAGCCTCATTCCGTTGAGGCTTTTTTAATGTGCAACTCGATTGGAAGCCTTAAAAAAGTTGGAAAAAGTGCTTTGTGTACTCTTTAAGTGTAGCTTCAGCGACTTTAGTTGCAATCCTAAATTAGGTGCAAAACAGCGCATAAAAGTTGCTATCGCAACAATTTCTTTAACACAAATTTTCTAGAATTTGCCTGAGTCAAATCAGCTTGTTCATATCTTCATAAAGATTGAGTTCTTATTTTTTGAAGTAGCGATCGCATCATAATTAATCGTCTACAAATCTGCCAGAATGGCAACCAAAAGAATTTCAATCTTTTAATCTGTTAATAACAACTCAAACACAAGAGTTGGTCAAACAAAAAATACACATCACTAGGAGAAAGCTCATGATTATCGCAGATTTGAACTACTTGGAAATTGCTACATCTAACGTTGAAGGCGGCTTCAAATTTAGCGTTGCTACCGCCAACGGTGGTGTTGCATTCCTCGGTTTAGCTGGAACCGGTGGAACCACTTCCTCTCAGAACACTTTCAGCGGAGTTTTCACAACCTCTGGTGCATCTACATCTACCAGTGGTGCAACCGTTTTGCTTGGTGGCGCAATTGCAACCTCTAGCGCTACTGGCACCTCTTTCTCCAGCGTTATCTAACTCTACCTTACTTCATTTGTAAGGTAGATTTGTAAGCTACTGATTGACAGATTAATATTCTCTCAATCAGTAGCTCATAATCTTAATCAATAGTTTCTGAAGGCAAACTTGTACACTTTAATTTGTTATCAATGTCAGATTCTAAGGAGGTATATTGTGATTAAAATCGTCGATTTAGACTATCTGAATGAGCGAGAAGCGAAAGATGTTCAAGGTGGATTATGGGCAACAGGTCAGGCATTTTCATTTGCTACGGCTTCAGGCAATGTGTTTAGTAAAGTCTTCTCAAACTCAGTTGTCTTTACCGGATCAGGTGGCTTCAAAATTTAGTCTTTTTAGTCTTTCAAACATTTCAGATACGCCTACTATTTTTTGATCAAGAGGTTACTATGACAAATAAACTCAGAATTGAAGATTTGGGATTTTGTGATGATCAACTCGCTTTAAGCCTAGCGGTGCAGGGCGGTGCGATTCGCGTTCCCACACTCGGCATTGGTACAGCGGTCGGGCTACAGCCATCGATTACATTGAAGACCGCAATTGCCCCTCGTTCAGCAAATTATGCCTATGGCGTAGCAGCGGGATCTGGAGCAGCAGTTGGATTTTCAATTGATGGACAGGCGATTGCAGCGGTTGTGGTAGGTGGAGTGACGTTTTAAGGCTAGATTGCAGGCTGTTTGAGTCAAAACCTGCCGCTCTCGTTTTTTGAAGGAGTTCCCTCCAATGGATGAATTTAATAGTTTTGTTGTGGATAACGGTTTGCTTACAGGTATTTCACCCTCAGCAAACGTTGGGTCTAATTCTGTTCCATTTGTGCAGCCGCAACCTGAACTTTCAGTACCAGCTTTGACAACAATTTCTGGTAATAGTTCGAGCTTCAGCAGCAGTTCGAGTTCCAGTTCCTTCGTGAATGATCAGGGCGCAGGTGCTTCAAGCAGTGCGATTTCTACTTCTCCAGACGGCACTGTAAGTGATAGTGCAACGGTTTTCACTCCGGGCGCAACGTCGAGTAGTGCCAACGCCAGCGCGATCGCGTCATCCACAGAACCAGGAAGCGCGATCGCAACGGTTGATACTTCTGAGAGTGGAGATGTGTTTGCGATCGCGCCTTCAACCCTTGATCAGTCTTTCGTGATCGTTAACATTACGCCAGACATAGAGTTTGGTTTAATAGATATTCAGTCAATCGAGCAATTGCTGTTAACAGTCAACTTCACGCCGGATGTAGAGTTTGAGTTCGCTCCAATTGAATTCAGCGATCGTGTTGATGTTTTCTATGCAGTTAGTTCTACCGTCAATCTATTCTCATCGCTAGATATGCTTGTGCCTCAAGCCTCTAGTTCAATTCTGGTTAAAGATTTCAACATTGATGTCAGCCTGCTTCAACAGGAATCTAGTCAATCTGCATTTATCGTTTCTGACATGGTTGGATTATTCGATTCGATTGTGTTTGATTCGATTGTGTTTGATCCGGTGTCGCTTGAGTTCAGTCTTGAGTTAAAATTTTCACGGGTTCCGGTCACTGCTGCTGATTGATAGATAAAATTCTTGTTTAAAAACCTGCCGTTATGGCTGAACTCATTGAGTCTGAATTGGAGTCTAAAACTCAGAATTTAAGGGTAGATTTTCTTGGGATACCTATTGAAGCTCAGGAAATTATTGATGCTCTAAAATACAGAATTGAGCTAAAGGCTGTCTGCCAGAAAGTTTTGGAGAGAAAAGTTACTGAGCAAGCGGCTCAAGAGCGAAAGATAATTGTCTCACCGGAGCAAATTCAGGCAGAAGCCGATAGGATGCGTCACGAAATGCACCTTGAGCGAACCTCAGATACGCTGGATTGGCTTTCTGGTCATTTGCTAACTCCAGACGAGTGGGAAATAAGCATTCGCGATCGCTTGCTAAAACAGGCACTCCAAGAAGCGCTTTTTTTGGGCGAGGTTGATCGCTATTTTGCTCAAAATCGATTGGATTTTGAGCAGGCTATCCTGTACCAAATTACGGTTCCCTATCCTCAGTTAGCTCAAGAGATTTACTATCAAATTGAGGAAGCCGAAATTAGCTTTTATGAAGCGGCTCACTGGTATGATTTGAACCCTAAGCAGCGTTATCAATGTGGATACCTGGGCATACTGCATCGATGGGAACTTCATCCAGATGTGGCGGTTCAAGTGTTCTCAGCGAACCCTGGTGACGTTATTAGCCCGATTCAGATTGAAAATCAATATTGCGTATTGAAAGTTGAGGAGTTTATTCAAGCCCAACTCACGCCTGAAAATCACCAAACCATTTTGACAAAGCTGTTTGAGGAGTGGTTACAAGGCGAAGTTAATTATCTGCTTCACCAATAACTTTACCAATGAGGTAAGACCATGCACCGAATTTGGGTTCAACGGGCAGTTTCAGAGGATGGCAGAGCGATCGCCACAGCGATCAACAGCGTTAGCATTCCGGCGGGCATTCAAGCGAGAGTGCGGCGTTCTGCGATCGCCCGTGCTGGCTGCGATCGCAATAGCAGCTACTCAAGCAGTCATTCAAGCATTCAGGTTGAGTGGTCAGCACAAACCTCTGAGCCATCCCTTTGAGTGTCAGGTTTTAGATTCCTAGGGTTCCCTGGTTCTCCTTCCCTGCCCCCTTAACCTCGGCTCGCTCAAGTTGCCGTCTGTCTGCGCTTGAGTGCCCAACCGATCGCCCCTGAGATCAGCGCAGCAAGAGCAGTGGTGGGTTCAGGAACCGCTTCAGCGCTGGCTTCATTAGATTTCGCTTCTATCAAAGTAATATAGGTTTCGCTCTCAAATAAACGATGATATGAACCGTTAATGGATGCGCTCGCAGATTCTTGCAGCCCACCAAAATTGCTTGAAAGCGTTTTGTTTCCCAAAGTGATATTGGTCGTCTGATCAAACTCTAAGCTATCCTTGTTACCAGCCGTGTTGACAATTCCTGTAACCGTCAAAAAGTCCAATAGGGTTAAATTGTCAGGGTCAGAGCCGCCGTATACCCCAAATGCGATCGCCCCAAATGCACTGGCGGATTCAAAGGTGGCATCATCAATTTCAGCGAACAGGCTCAAGTTTAGGGAAAAATCAAAAGAGAAGGCTTGATCCTTTGCATCCTGAGGGATAAAAAAGCGACCTAATACTCTCGCCTGACTGGTTGCAAGTCCACGATATTCCGCCCCATCGCCAACCACTTCACCGAAGGAAAAGTTAGCGGCTTCGGGAGGGGTTGCAAAAAATACGGCTTCAGCATCGCTGTTCGCGGATACTTCCCCATCTACTGCGATCGTGTTGGTATCCGTTTTCGTGAAGACTTCCTGTAACTCAGGGATCACACTGAACTGAGTAAACGCAACACTTGCATCAGAGAGCGCAAATGTTGCTGCATTTGCCGCTGGAGCACCCATCACAGAACTTGCCACAATGGGAGCGATCGCCAACCATTTTCTTGTCAACCTTAAATTTTTCATGGTGCGTTTCCTAAATGGGTGGTAGCGATAATTACAAGAATCTGTTGTCCATCGCTCAAGGCTGCGGACCCGATTTGACCTATTTTGATAATCAATAAAAATCACAGTCGATTGGAAAAATATACTGACTACCGCCACATTGACGAATCAGCTATCTAAGAGTTCACGGATAAGCGACAGAGTGATTCAACGCAGCTAATTCAGCTTGAAAAGGGCTTTCAAGTTGTCTCAATCTTAAGCTGAGTTCTATAAAGATTTAGGGTGGATGACGGGGCTGATCTACAAAGAAAGTATAAATTTTGCGTTAATTCACGTAAGTATATTTAAGGAGTTAACGCTTAGGTGCTTTGCTACGTGAGCTATTGCTATACGGTTTTGAGTTTTGTAAGTCCTTCGGACTGGCTTTGCCAACGCGAAGCGTCTCCACAGGAGATATTTTGAGTTTTGAGTTGTAGAAGTTTTACTCAGCTAGGGTTTCAAGCTCAGATCTGTTGCATCCTCCCTTTAAATTGGTATTAGTTTGTGAAACGGTAGACTCGTTGCCAAACTTGATCGATTAAGTCGGGGGCATCGGCGTTAAACCATTCAATTTCAGGGGAGGCGCGAAACCAAGTGCGCTGGCGTTTGGCGAACTGGCGAGTATGGAGAATGGTGGCTGCGATCGCCTCAGTTTGAGAGATCTGACCTGCGAGAAATTGCCTAAACTCCGCGTAGCCCAACGTATTCAGCAGCGGCAGATTAGCCCCATATTTGTGGCATAAAGACTCTACTTCTGCCACAAAGCCATCCGCAACCATCTGATTTGTGCGCTGGATAATCCGATGGTGCAGTTGAACCTGATCGCTGCACTCCAGCCCAATCTGTAAAATCGGGTAGGTCGGCGGCTGTTCTCCTTGCTGCGCTGAAATGGGTTGCCCCGTTGTGTAGAATACCTCTAGCGATCGCAAAGTTCGCACTTGATCATGGGCGTGGATTTTGACAGCCGCCGCTTGATCGACTTGCTGCAACATGGCGTAACATTGGCTTTGTCCTAAGGTTTGAAGCTGCGATCGCAGTTTTGGCTGAGGTGACACCCTCGGAATTTTGAGTCCTTTCGTAATCGAGCGAAGGTAAAGCCCGGTTCCACCCACGAGCAGCGGCGCGATCGACGGCTCCCGATGCATCGTTTCAATTATGGTTTGCGCCTGCATTTGATACTCTGCCAACGTCAGCGTATGGGTTGGCTCGCAAATGTCGATTAAATAATGGGGCACAGTTTGCTGCTCGGCGATCGCGGGTTTTGCCGTGCCAATGTTAAATTCCCGATACACTTGGCGCGAATCAGCGCTAAGGATGGCAGAATTCATACGTTTTGCCAGGGCGATCGCCAAGCTCGATTTCCCCGTCGCTGTGGCTCCGCAGATCACCACTAGAACTGGTACTGAAGTATTTCTTTCCGCCCGATTTCTCATGGAAGTTAGAGTTGGATGATAAGTGATGGTTAAGCCCCGGTGTAAATAGTTCAGGAAACCTATCTAAAAGCGCTTATAAGCCTTTTGTGTTAGAATATTAGACAGTTTTGGTCTTCTGAAGCTTAAAAGCAGTTTTAGACCACGTTATTTCGGCTGGAGCGCTAATTGCATGTCAGATAACTACGGTGCGGAGCAGATTCAAGTCCTGGAGGGAATTGAACACGTTCGTAAACGTCCGGGGATGTATATCGGTAGTACGGGTCCCCGTGGGCTGCATCATATCGTGTATGAGGTTGTTGACAACTCAGTAGATGAAGCATTAGCAGGGCATTGCAAAAATATCGAAGTGACGCTAAACGCAGATGGGTCAGCAACCATTACCGACGATGGGCGGGGGATTCCCACAGATATTCACTCTCGCACGGGTAAGTCGGCAGTAGAAACTGTTCTGACTGTTTTGGGGGCGGGTGGTAAGTTTGGCGGCGGCGGTTATAAGGTAAGCGGCGGTCTCCATGGCGTGGGTGTTTCTGTCGTCAATGCCCTGTCAGAGTGGTTAGAAGTGACCGTTTGGCGAAACCAAGGAACTCACACTCAGCGATTTGAAAGAGGCGTGCCCATTGGCATTTTGGAAGTTCAGCCGGGAGCGGGCGATCGCACAGGCACCTCAATCACCTTTCTGCCCGACAACACCATTTTTACCACTGAAACGGCGTTTGATTACGTGACCGTGGCAGGTCGCCTGCGGGAATTAGCGTTCCTCAATGGTGGAGTTCGTATTACCTTCACGGATAATCGCTTAGACCTGCTCAAAGCCTCTGAGCCTCACGTCGAAGTCTACTTCTATGAGGGCGGCATTCGAGAATACGTCACCTACATGAACCGCGAGAAGCAGCCACTTCACGATGAGGTGGTATATGTGCAGGGTGAGCGCAACAACGTCCAAGTAGAGGTGGCGCTTCAGTGGTGTGCAGATGCCTACAACGACAACCTGCTGGGCTTTGCCAATAACATCCGTACCGTAGATGGCGGCACTCACTTGGAAGGGTTGAAAACGGTTTTAACCCGCACATTGAATTCTCTTGCCCGCAAACGCAACAAGATCAAGGAGAATGAGTCGAATTTAGCAGGGGAAAACATTCGAGAGGGTTTGACTGGGGTCATTTCCGTGAAAGTGCCCGACCCTGAATTTGAGGGGCAAACCAAAACAAAACTGGGCAATACTGAAGTGCGCGGTATTGTAGATTCCTTGGTCGGCGAAGTGCTAATCGAATATCTAGAGTTTCGTCCCGCTGTGGCAGATGCCATTATTGAAAAGGCGGTAGAGGCTTTTAAGGCGGCAGAAGCGGCTCGGAAAGCCCGTGAACTGGTGCGGCGCAAGTCGGTTTTGGAGTCTTCTACCCTACCCGGCAAGCTGGCAGATTGCAGTAGCCGTGATCCTGCGGAATCAGAGATTTTTATTGTGGAAGGGGATTCTGCGGGCGGTAGCGCCAAGCAAGGACGCAATCGCCGCTTTCAAGCAATCTTGCCGCTGCGAGGCAAAATCTTGAACATTGAGAAAACTGATGATGCGAAAATTTATAAGAACACCGAAATCCAGGCGCTAATTACCGCTCTAGGCTTGGGCATTAAGGGCGAAGACTTTGATGCGGCTCAGTTGCGCTATCACCGGATTGTGATCATGACGGATGCTGATGTGGATGGTGCCCATATTCGCACGCTGATTCTCACCTTTTTCTATCGCTATCAACGAGCAATGGTGGAACAGGGTTTTATTTACATTGCTTGTCCACCTTTATATAAAGTGGAGCGCGGGCGCAGCCATAACTACTGCTATAGCGAACGCGATCGCGACCAAGTGATTGCCACCTTCCCCGCCAACGCCAAGTATGATATCCAGCGCTTCAAAGGGTTGGGCGAAATGATGCCGACGCAACTGTGGGACACCACCATGAACCCAGAAACCCGCACCCTCAAGCGCATTGAGATTGAAGATGCCGTTGAAGCCGATCGCGTTTTTACCGTGCTGATGGGCGATCGGGTTGCGCCCCGCCGCGAATTTATTGAAACCTACGGCTCTAAGCTGAATCTGGCTGATCTGGATATTTAAGCTTGGTCTTGTGAGGAGCAGCCAGCAAATTTACTGATGCGATCGCGCGATCGCATCAGTAAATTCCAACGCGCCTTAACAGCCATGAACAGCGTATGTTCTTGAATATCGTCCCAACAATACGCACGAACAATACGCACCTTGATAGAGTGAATCAGGAAAATTTGAAACTTTTTGAGCAGTTTATAGTCATAAGCAGAGGGCAAGGATCAGTGGATATGCCGTAGACCCTGACCCCGAACTTACTATTCTGGTTGCTGCAATGATGAACACATTCACCCATCGAGTTTTAACTGCGATCGCCATTTCTAGTGCGATCAGTACTGCTACCTCTGCTCAGGCTGTTTCCTTGGATGTGGGCGGGCTTCGCTTTAGTGAAATTTCGGGCGACTTCCGCATTGTCAACGGCAGGGTTGAGCCGGATGGATTTTACACGATTGAACAAGACGTGTATGGACCGGATACCAACCTCTATATGAGCATTGACGGCTTTCCCAGGCTATGCCCCAGATGTTCCTATGCGGGAATTGGCTTTCAGTCAGTTCTCACAAACCGGACGGGCACTCCCTGGATTTTTGTAGATCACGAACTGCAAGAAGGATATGGTTCTCCCAGCCCAGAAGCAGATGGGTTATCCTTTGGTCAGTTTTTGCCCCAGTTTCGACCGTTTACCTCGACCCGCTTTGGCACGGTTGAAGAAGAGATTGATGTGCGAGATTATGTCAACTTTGCGGGCGGCATCGTCGCTCCGGGGGATAGTGTTTTATTTCGCTACATTTTTACGGATACCAGCCCGCTTAATCGCTTTTTCTTATTGCAGCGCCCTAACTTTCAGCCACGAGTTGGCTTTGTTGACCCCACGCCGCCACCGCCGCCTGTAGAAGGGGTGGTCACTGAGCCAACTCCGATTCAACCGCCCCTAGTGCAACCCATTCCTGTGGTTGAAGTGCCGGTAAGCATTGGGGAGGTCGCGCCAGTAGAGAATAGTTCGGCGGCGGTTCCAGAGCCTACTACCATTTTGGGGGCGCTGATGTTTGGGGCGATCGCGATTCACCAAAGACTTCAGCGAAAAGATTGAGTCAATGGCAATCAAGAGTTAGCATGGAAAAACTTGTTGACCGCACGCGCCCATGCCTTTGACCATCGGGAACACAATCCATCATGGGAAATATTTGATCAATCGCGTTTTGGGGCAGACTGACCTGGGGGTGACCTTTCAAGGCACTCAGGTGCAGCAAAATAAACCCATCGTTCTTCAGACGTTGCAGCTAAAGCCTGATTTGAGCCTCGATCTTGACCAGCTAAAGCCGCGATTTTTTGATCAGGTTCATCGATTCGCTGACTGTCATCATCCTGGGTTAGCTCAGCTAATTGACGCTTTTGAAGAAGAAAATGCCGCGATCGCCGTCTTTGATTACACCGCTGGTCACACCCTGCTAGAAGTTGTGCATAGCACGGGCGCATTGACAGAATCTCAGGCGGTGCAATACATCCAGCAAGTGGGTTCAGCCTTGGCAGAACTGCATAGCAAAGGGCTGATTCACCGCCATATTACGCCCAAAAATGTGATCCGTCCGATGGGATCTAACATTGTGGTGCTGGTTAACATTGGGCTGTTAGACGCGACGGTGCTAGGGGGTGCGGCTCAGGGTATCCAGTTGCCAGTTGGGGAGTATGGGGCGATCGAACAGTACCAGGCTGAGTTAGTTCATACGCCTGCAACTGACCTCTATGCATTGGCAGGTACACTCTATTTTTTGCTCACTGGATACGCTCCTTTGGCAGCCCCGCTGCGCCATCGATCGCCCTTACCCTCTCCTCGTCAGCTATGTCCGCATCTCAGTGCTACTGTAGAATCTGCGATCTTGTGCGGACTGGAGCTTAATGCACATTCTCGCCCTCAATCGATCGCAGAGTGGCTGGCGCTACTACCCTTGCCGATTAGCCTGAGCGATCGCGATTCTCATTTAGATGCTGCTAATTCACTTTCCACGCCTCAAGCCACGATCTCAGGGTTCTCCAATCCTCACCCGTTACTCACGGCATCGGCTTCTTTGCCAACCCAACAATTTTCTTCCCAACCTAATCCAAGCATGACCCCATCGATGCTGACCCTAAAAAATCCGTTTCCTAAAACGTTGCTAGCAACTGCCGCGATCGCTGCCGCTGTTGGCTTAGGAACGGGATTAACCTTAAGAATTACAGCGAACTCTACCGGACCGGGCACCTCTATTTTTCATGCAGAGCAAGCTTTTCCCCCCTTTGAAAATTGGCCCGGTGCTGCCCCCTTGATTCCTCCTTCTACGCCCTACTCATCTCCCGTGGTTGAAGCCCCTAATCCCCGAAAAGAACCGGACAATCCTGCTCAGCCTCCCGCTGTTGCCGAGCCTTACATTGAGGAGGAACCCAGTCCTAAGCCCGTAGGGGAAGAGGTGCCCCCTCCCCCTTTGAGTCCTCAAGTTCCTGCACCAGATCCGATACCCGACGCGATCGCGCCTCCCCCAGCCATTCCAAACACTCCAGAGCCGGAACTGCCCCCGGCAGTGAGTCCCCCCCCGGCTCCTACCGAGCCACAAGAACTCGCCCCTCCTCCTGCAATTGGCACCCCTAGCTCTGGAGAGGTGCAACGGCAATAGGGTAACCACGCTATAATTCAGGCGGAGCGTATAGGAATTTTCCAATGAGTAACCCCATTGTTCATGCCTTTTTTGTGGGCAGAGCGCTAGCAGACACGTTATATGATCATGCAGAAATTGCGTTTACCGATGCATTAAGCGAGTTGGGCAAGTTGGATGCAGAACTCCGAGAGAATTTACGAACACTGAGCGATCGCGTAGTAGAGCGAGCAGCCCAAGAAGAGGCGGCAGCAACCCAAGGACGGTCGAGCCAATCCCCTTCTGTATCCCCTTTTCAATCCGATGATCTGCAAACAGTCATCGATGAACTGCGGGCAGAAGTTGCTCGATTGCGCTCTGAACTGAAGCAATATCGTAGCCGTACTCTATAACCACGTTTGTGTATCCTTTGATAGCATCAAAGGGATTAGCCTAGGGATAAGAATCGAGTGTCTGTTTTTCCTCACGACTCCAAACTGCCCAAACAGCCAGCGAAGCCAATTCCTGAAATTGAGGGGTCTTTTGCCCATGCAGATGCTCTCCTGATTGCCAATGCTCAAAATGACAAGGAGCCTGAATCAATTTCAGGTTTAGAGGCGGCTGGTTTTACTCTCTCAAAAGAGGCTAGTCTCCATCAGGCTAATGATATTGAAACGTCTGCACCTACGCAGAATGAGTCTTTCAACCGAGAACATTCATCCCCGGAGGGAGCGCCATTGGTTGAGCCGCGATCGCTCAGCAAACCTGCCAAAGAGAAAGCACACGGCGGCAAAGCCTATCGTTGGAACCGAACCCACTATTCGGGTCAGCGGCGGTTTGTGGATATCTGGGGTTTTGTGCTGACGCTACTGTATTCTCAGTGGCTATACGGTAAGGCTTGGAGCTACCCCGGTGGCATAACGGATGCGAAACGAGAGCAGCGTCGGCGATCGCAAGCGGTTTGGATGCGAGACACCCTACTAGACCTAGGACCCACCTTTATTAAAGTCGGTCAGCTTTTTTCGACTCGTGCCGATTTGTTCCCCACTGAATATGTTGAAGAACTGTCTAAACTGCAAGACCGAGTGCCTGCCTTCAGTTTTGAGCAGGCAAAAAGCCTCATCGAGCAAGACTTGGGCAAATCTTTGCAAGATCTTTACCTCAGCTTTGATCCTATTCCGCTGGCGGCGGCAAGTTTGGGGCAAGTTCATCGGGCAACCCTATACTCTGGGGAAGATGTGGTTGTTAAGGTGCAACGTCCTGGTTTAGTTAAGCTGTTTCAAATCGACCTTGCCATTCTAAAAGGCATTGCCCGATACTTTCAGCGTCATCCAAAATGGGGACCAGGGCGAGACTGGCTCGGCATTTACGATGAGTGCTGCAAGATCTTGTATGAGGAAATTGACTATCTCAATGAAGGGCGTAATGCCGACACCTTTCGCCGCAACTTTCGGAGTGAAGATTGGGTAATGGTGCCGCGTGTTTATTGGCGTTATGCGTCTCCACGGGTGTTGACATTGGAATATCTGCCGGGTATTAAAATTAGCCATTACGAAGCCCTAGAAGCTGCCGGACTCGATCGCAGTCGGCTTGCCGAACTCGGTGCAAGAGCGTACCTAATTCAGCTTCTAAACGATGGCTTTTTTCATGCTGATCCTCATCCCGGCAACATTGCAGTTGACCCAAATGGGTCGCTGATTTTTTATGATTTTGGCATGATGGGACAGGTTAAACTTGTCACTCGTGAAAAGCTTCTAGAGACTTTCTTTGGAGTTGCTCAAAAAGATGCCGATCGCGTCGTGGCTTCTCTGGTTGATCTCGGCGCTCTCACCCCTACCAGCGATATGGGTCCCGTCCGGCGCTCGGTTCAATTCATGTTAGATAACTTCATGGATAAGCCGTTTGAAAATCAATCCGTAGCAGCTATTAGCGATGATCTCTATGAGGTTGCCTATGGTCAGCCATTTCGCTTCCCCGCAACGTTTACCTTTGTGATGCGCGCCTTTTCTACCCTAGAAGGGGTTGGTAAGGGATTAGATCCTCAATTTAACTTTATGGAGGTTGCAAAGCCTTTTGCATTAAAGATTATGGCAGATGGAAACCCGACCACTGATGCGAACAATATCTTAGGAGAATTGAGCCGTCAGGCTTCCCAAATAAGCAATACGGCTTTAGGATTGCCTCGGCGGATTGAAGAAACGCTGGAGAAATTAGAGCGCGGCGATATTCGAGTTCGGACGCGATCGCTGGAAACAGAGCGCATCTTACGCCGATTGAGTGGTGTAAACATGGGCACGAACTATACTTTGTTAGTGTGTGCGTTTACATTGTCGGCTACGATTCTGTTAGTTAGTCACTATGTTTGGTTAGCCCTTGCGGCGGCAACGGCAGCCGCTTTTGCGGGGTTTACGCTCGTTCGCTTGATGATTCGTATTGATCGAAGCGATCGGATGCCATGACCCATTTAATAGTTGTTGACACTCTAGCACCACCCTTATGAAGCGTTTGTCTACAGGCTTAACAGATGTCGGAGTGGTCCGCAAGGTCAATCAGGACGACTATTACATCGATCCTCAAGGTCGCTTTTTTATAGTGGCAGACGGCATGGGCGGTCATGCGGGGGGTGAAGAAGCGAGCCATCTTGCCACCCAAACCATTCAGGCGTATTTGGAGAGCTACTGGGACACGGCTGAATCGTCTAAGACTATTCTTGAGCAAGCGCTTTTGGAGGCAAACCAGGCAATCATCGACGATCAGCAGCAGCACCCAGAGCGGGGTGATATGGGCACCACTGTTGTCGTGTTGCTCTTTCGGGATGAACAGCCTTTGTGCGCCCATATTGGTGATTCGCGGCTCTATCGTCTCCGGGGTGCTCAGCTTGATCAAATCACTGAAGACCATACCTGGGTTGCACTTGCTATCCGTATGGGCGAAATTTTACCCGATCAGGCGAGAGTTCATCCTTGGCGGCACGTGCTAGCTCAGTGCTTAGGGCGGGAAGATTTGCGCCAAATTGATATTCAATCGGTACAGATACAGCCGAGCGATCGCCTGCTGTTATGCAGCGATGGACTCACCGAAGAACTATCGGATCAAGTGATTGCGTCGCAGCTAAAATCTATTCGAGTCTGCGAGAAAGCCGCTGCCGCCCTAATTCATGCGGCAAAAGAACATGGTGGTCGCGATAACATCACGGTGATTGTGTTGTCCATTGATGGGTCAGGCTAGACCAACGCTGTCGAAATCTATTGAAATGATCAAAGTCACCCAAGCATTTCGATGCTGCTATGATTAAATCGAATTCAGTTGGGGTTGTAGCTCAGCAGGATAGAGCGGTCGCCTCCTAAGCGACAGGTCGCGCGTTCGAATCGCGCCAGTCCCGTTATAAAAATTCAAACCTCTTTGAAAAAGTTGCTTTTCAAGGAATTTATGCTGTTTTGATAAGCCGCTTCGTGTCTAACGCTCTTCTAGCCGCGTTTGATTTCGCCAAATTTGGGCAAATATTTGAGTAAACACCCGGTGTATTTTTCAGATTTTGTATAACTTGCTCTAGAGAGAGAGCCATTAACCCAAAAGAAGCTCTAAAGTTTCAGGTATGTAAGAACGTTTGATTTGTCAAGCTTCAACCTGAGAGGTTAACCTCATCGCTAAGCGATCGCTTCAGCTATCACCCACGAGCATTCAACAAGCAAAACGAGCCTTTGCCCTCAAGGGATGGACTCAGGATAATCTGGCGGGAGAGGTGAACTTAAAAACACGTCAACCTATTTGGCGGTTTTTTACTGGGCAGCCCATTGAGCGCCAAGTTTTTTTAGACATTTGTTCGGTACTGGAGTTGGATTGGCGTGAGATCGTGGTTGATCCTCCCGCAGAATTTTCTGAATTAGGGAGATGGGGTCGCGCTCCTCTGTCCGATCTAAATGCCCTCGTGAAAGACGTGCGATCGCGGCGATCGGAAAAAATCCAAGACCAGTGCGGCACTCTGCAACTCCTAGACATCAGCCATCCGGTCAGCTTGGATGATATCTACATTGATGTCAATATTTTGGAAACCATTGCCAGCCAACAACCGCTAGAAATTGAGAAGCTCCAAAATCTTGAACCAGAAGAGTTCGATCGCGTGGGCTTGGGTGACGTGGATCAAGCCCAAGTGCGGGGGGTAACCGCCGTAGAAAACTACTCAAAGGTAAGGGTGTTAGGGAAACCGGGTTCTGGCAAAACCACGTTCTTGCACTATCTTGCCGTTCAGTGCAATCAAGGGGGGTGGGAATCAGAGCGTGTCGCCATCTTCATCACCCTGAGGCATTTTGTTGAAGACGCTAGAATCAACGGCGAGTTTAGATTGCTCCACTACCTGCGCCAAGAGTTTCTCACCGATGGCATTGCTGACCCTGCGGCGATCGAGACGCTGCTGCAAGCGGGTCGAGTGCTGCTGTTGCTAGATGGCATTGATGAAATACTACATGATGAGAGCATTGTAGTCCTCAAGGAACTTCGTCGATTTTCAGATAAATATCATAAGAATCGGTTTGTAGCGACCTGCCGCACCGCCGATCGCAAACTTAGCCTACGCGGGTTTACTGATGTAGAAGTGGCTCCATTTACCCAGGCTCAGATTGTAGCATTTGCCCAAAAATGGTTTGTGGCGTTTACTAAAACGAATGCTTCGGCAGGGGTGATGCAGTCTGATCAGTTTATTAAAAAGCTGGACTTGCCGGAAAACTGGCAGTTTCGCCAACTGGTGGTGACTCCCCTATTTTTGCATATGGCGTGTTGGGTGTTTCAGGGTGAGGGCAGCTTTCCGACAAAGCGGACAGATTTTTATAAAGAAGGGTTAGATTTGCTGCTGGGCAAATGGGATGAAGCGAGAGGGGTGGAACGAGATGAGGTCTACCAGGGGTTTCGCCTGCCCCAAAAGCTAAAATTGCTAAGTCAGATTGCGGCAGCCACGTTTGAGCAAGGGCAGTACTTCTTTGAGCAACGAACGCTTGAGCAATATATTGAGGACTATATTCGGCATCTGCCCAACGCGCCCACTGATGCCGAGGAACTGCAACTCGAAAGTGGAGCGGTGCTAAGGGCGATCGAGTCGCAACATGGATTAATCGTCGAACGGGCGCGGGGGATTTTCTCGTTCTCCTATCTGGCGTTTCAAGAATATTTCATGGCACGCAACATCGTTGCTAGCCACAATCTCCAGGCACCAGAGCAGGCATTGAGTGGGTTGGTTCGCCACGTCACCGATTCCCACTGGCGAGAAGTTTTTTTGTTAACGGCAACAATGCTGCGGAGTGCGGATTCGTTAATGCAGTTGATGAAACAGCAGATTGATGCCTTGGTTGTTCAAGATCCGTATCTACAAAAGTTTTTGCAATGGGCAAGTCAAAAATCGCAGACGCTCCCCGCCGAACCCAAAGATGCCACAGCGAGAGCTTTTTACCTGGCACTAGCTCGATCGCCCTACATGGCATCTGATTTTGCGCTTGCCTGTACCCTCGATCAGGGAATGTTTTTGGATATCGCCTTGGATAATGTGTTGAAATCCTGCGCGATCGCCCAAAGCCCAGACTTTGCCCACGCTCATCTATGCGGCAACGCCCTCAGCAATATTTTAGGCATCGTGCTGGATGCAGGCTTGCACAAATCGCTGCAACAACTCCAACACGAATTCCCAGATAGTGATCAAAACCAGGAACGGTTTCAGGCATGGTGGCAGGAGCATCATGCTGCTTGGGCAGACCATCTCAAAAGTGAGATCAATAGCTATCGGCAGATTCACCAGCACTGGCAGTTTAGCCCCGACCAACAGCAAGTGCTGCAACGCTACTACACTGCCAATCACCTGCTGCTCGATTGTTTGCGGGGCAACAGTAAAGTGACGGCAGCGGTTCGGCAGGATATTGAAGCTAGTTTATTGCTGTCTCAAGGAGAAATTGAAGCCAGAGAATGGCAATAAATCTATCTTTAGAGGGATTTCTATGAGAAGACCGAACTTTCTAATTTCAGTGTGTACAAATCAACCGCGAATTCACACATGGGAGCGTTAGGGTATTAGAACATCGCCGCTAAAGCAATCGGTGAAAGCCTTTCAGAAAGTTAATAGCGGCGAGAATACTTCGGATTTTAATATGACCACTTTACTAAATTATTCAATACCCGTGTCAAGGCATCTCAAGCTCGATCGCGCTCAACAGTTAATCTCAACAACGGCAATCACACACTCCATGCACGCTCGGCATACTTGCCCATGCTGCTCTAGGGTTTTGCTACGACATATGCGCTTGGGCGGACTTTACTGGCGTTGTGGTCATTGTTATGAGGATATGCCCATTTTGTAAGTCAACGGCGATCGCGGCACAACTCGCCTGTATTATCCAAGGTCTTAAACCCACAAGTTCAAATTTATTAGAGGTCAATATGTCTTACGGATTAGTGAACTTAACGTTGCCAGCAGTTCTTCAAGAAATTGAGTACGTCTTGGAGGAATACCCTGAACATCCGTATCAAACTGCTTTTTCGCTGCCTGAATTGCGCCAAAAGCTGGTTGCCCACGTTCTCAGTAATGTCCCCAATCGCTACGGGGTCGAAGGGGCACACGAACCCGGCAAATCCAAAGTTCTCTGCTCTTCCCCTTTACAAGAGCGGCTCCGAACAGAAATGGTCATTCGTGCCAGTATTTTGCATATCCTGCGCGAAAACGCAGACTGGCTACGCAATTTATCACCCGTTTAGATTGGTGCAGGAACTGAGTCTATGGCGTGTGGGTTACGATCGCCCGCTTTTCTCAGCTTTAGCAAAATAAAACATTTGATTGACCTTTCCAATCAACCCCCTAAATCAGAAGATTTGGGGGGTTTTTTCAAAATGAGACCTAAAACTCTGTTCAAGCCATTCAAGGGCTGGGGTGAGACAGTGCCGAAGTTTGAGCAGCAGGTGTTTTTGAGTGGATGCTAGGGGTAGGAACCCAAGAGAAGCAAGAAATTAGCAACAAAAACCCGAAGAGTGCAGCCGTGGTTTGCATAAAGAGAGGAAGCTGCGATCGCTCCGCTACTGAAACTTGAACGATAGATAAAGGGTCGGATGAGACTGAAACTTTTCTAGATAGCTTTACGTGCTTAATCATCCTGAAAGCCTTGATGCTTGAAGTGACAAATTACAGCTTGAAAATGCGGAGTTTAATAGCGTATAAATTTTGCAAAACATATCTTGAGGAATAAAACTATATGTTTGTGCAAGCCTTCACAGTTACTTTAAACGATCGCAAAGTTAGTATCCCAAGCTACCGTTTCGACCCCTGCCATCCCTATCAACATCGCTCTCATGTAGTTTCTGCATAGTGTTGGTTCCCATGGATTGAAACTAGGGAGCCTAAATTGGGCAGAAATGCCCCGGTGGAGGATTGAATCATTTGCCAATGTCGGGTATGTAAATCCTACAGGCATAAATGATTCATTGGCTCAAGGTTCATTAGAGTCGTATGACTGAATTGTTGCTGATCCGTTTAAGTGGTAATCAATTGAGAGGTATGGGATTGTATTTTGCGCTGCATGTTCCCGATGGTTTTTTAAGTCTGCCGATCACTCTGATGGCTTGGGTAGTGGCGATCGCCCTGATTGCGATTTGCTTGAAGCACGCTCAAACCGAATATAAAGAGCGCACCGTGCCACTCATGGGGGTTTGTGCTGCGTTTATTTTTGCGGCACAAATGATTAATTTTCCGATCCCAGGCGGCACCTCTGGGCACCTGTTAGGCGGCACTTTGGCAGGAGTATTGCTCGGTCCTTGGGCTGGCTCTCTGGTCATGACAGTCGTCTTTATTGTGCAGTCTTTTTTGTTTCAAGATGGTGGTATTACCGCATTGGGGTTCAATATCTTTCTAATGGGGTTAATTGGCACCTTTGGGGGGTATTACTTGTATGCTGCCCTCCGTAAGGCGCTAGGCTGGAACAGTTGGCGGGGGATTGGAACGGGCGCTGCCATTGCCGCTTGGTCAAGTGTGGTGGTTGCGGCGGTAGTGTGTGCCTTTGCCCTAGCCTTGTCTGGAACAGTGCCCTTGGAAGTAGCGCTGCCCGCTATGACGTTTTGGCATATGCTAATTGGGGTTGGCGAAGCACTGATTACAGTCGTTGCTCTTGGATTTATTTACCGGACGCGCCCCGACTTGATTTATAAAGCGCCCAAAAAGGCGATCGCCCATCGTCCAGTGGCATCGCGCTAGGGTGAAGTTGAGTTTTGAGTTTTAAGTTTTGAGTTTTAAGTTTTAAGTTGAGTTGCCAAAACATCCAAGCTGAAAATTGAAAGAGGACTGATTAGCGTGTCTGATTCATCTCGAAATAGAAATGTGACGTTTGCGTTGATTGGGTTAGGAATCGCCTTGGCGATCGCCACCTTTCTATCGCCGTTTGCCAGTCAAAACCCAGATGGACTGGATCGGGTTGCTCAAGATCACAAGTTTGACGCGAAGGCAGCAGCAGCCCCCCCGGCGAAACAACTCCCGTTTTATCAAGTGTTTGAAGAATATGCGGTTCGGGGGGTGCCTGAGGCGGTGGCAACGCCTCTCGCCGGAATTATTGGAACCCTAGCGGCGTTTGGTTTAGCGTGGGGGATTGGCAAAGTCGCTGTGCGGAACTCAGCCGCTCCGCCGGAAGATGACAACATCTCTCCATAGGCGGCAAGAGAATAATCTATGCTGCATATTGGTGCGTTTCGGTTAGATGTGGATAGTGAACGGCGATCGCCTTGGCATGATTTGATTCCGTCTACACGGGTGCTATGCATGGTGCTGATGGTATTTGCGATCGCGCTTACCCCTAATGGACATTGGAAAACCTGGGCACTCTACGGGGTGGGGGTTGCAACTTTAGTAATGTTCAGCCAGGTGACTTTTCGCGCGTTGGCAAAGCGGGTGGGGGTAGAGCTTATCTTTGTGGGGGTAGTGCTGCTAGGAACTTTATTTCAACGAAGTGGCGAGGTGATCTGGCAGTGGGGCTGGCTCCAAGTCACTACGGTTGGGTTAACCAATCTTGGCAGTGTGGTACTTAAGATGTTACTTTCCTTAACAATGGCAAACATTTTGATTTTGACTACTCCCATTCCGGCATTGCTGCACGCGATCGAAACTCTGCGAGTGCCACCTTTGATAGTCGCAATCATGGCATCTATGTATCGCTACATTGCGGTGCTATCTGACGAGTTCCAATCGATACGGCGGGCGGCGTTGTCGCGTAACTTAATGAACAGTCGTAAAACCCAACGCCTCGTCATCGGCAATATGGTTGGGTCGCTGTTTATTCGGACTTACGATCGCGGCGAGCGGGTGCATCAGGCGATGTTGGCGCGGGGCTATACTGGGCTGTTTCCTCAAGCAGAAATCCCCAAAGGTGGCTGGCGAGATGGAGTTGCAATCACGATGGTGGCGGCACTGGCGATCGCGGGGCAACTGTTTTATATCCAAGGTCGCTAGCGATCGCGATACTTCTTAAATCATGCATCACAATCCGATTACGATTGACAACCTCAGCTATGCTTACCCCGATGGCACAGAAGCACTGCACCAGATCGATTTATCGATTCATGCCACCGAGCGCGTCGCCCTAGTGGGAGCCAACGGTTCCGGAAAATCGACCCTGCTGCAACATTTCAACGGGCTGATTATTCCGCAGCAGGGCACTGTCGTTGTAGGGGAACTGGCGATCGCGCCTCGCACGCTCACCAAAATCCGCAATTTTGTCGGCTTAGTCTTCCAAAATCCAGATGATCAACTTTTCATGCCGACGGTCTGGGAAGATATCACTTTTGGACCGATGAATCAGGGTTTGCGCGGCGGATGCCTGGTAGATCGGGCGGTCACTGCCATGCAATCGGTGGGGTTAGATCCCGAAAAGTATGGTTCTCGCAGTGCCAACAACTTGTCAGGTGGAGAGAAGAAGCGAGTGGCGATCGCGGGCGTGCTGGCAATGCAGCCTCAAATCTTGATTCTCGACGAACCCTCGGCTCAGCTTGATCCGCGATCGCGGCGGCAGTTGATTCATCTGCTAGACAGCTTGCCCCTGACCCAACTGATTGCCACCCACGATTTAGATTTGGCGCTGGAACTGTGCGATCGCACGATCGTGCTAAACCACGGTCAAATTGTCTACGATGGTCAGACAGAACGAATTATGAGCAATGCAGATCTGCTAGAAGAATATGCTCTAGAAATGCCGCTCAGCTACAGCCGTCCCTATTGTTTACTGGATCACGCTCCAGCGGCGTAGGGAAGTTTTTAAGTGAATTTTGAGTTTTTAATTTTGAGTTTTTAATTCAGCCTGACCTTTCTCCTTTGCCCCTGTACCCAATCCTCCGCCCTTTTACCGGAACTCTATCAATTCATATGCGCCGTCACCGCTTGCTCAGCCTGTTGTTTACTGGATGTTTAACGATCGCCCTTTTCGCTGGATCGGCTGCGTCCTCTGAAAGTGTTCCAACGGTTGCCCCAAATCAGCCGCCTGCGATCGCCGAGCCGCCTGCCATTTCTCAATCTGGCTCCCCGAAATCCTCTACGCAAGCGGAAAATGCTGACCTGTCACTGACTGCTGGCGTTCGCAAAACCGTTTTAAACAACGGCTTAACCGTGCTGACGAAGGAAGTGCGGACTGCCCCGGTTGTGTCGGTGCAGGTGTGGTATCGGGTGGGGTCACGCAATGAAACTCCAGGGGTGAATGGCATTGCTCACCAGCTAGAGCATCTGATGTTTAAGGGCACTCAGGCGCGCCCAATTCAGTTTGGGCGGTTCTTCAGCGCCCTGGGCAGCGAGTCAAATGCCTTCACCAGCTATGATATGACCGCTTATTTTGGCACCGTTGAACGCGACAAATTGGAAGCGCTGCTGGTTTTGGAAGCCGATCGCATGAGAAATTCCATCATTGGTGAAAAAGAGCTTGCCAGTGAAAAGCGCGTGGTGATTTCGGAACTGCAAGGCTACGAAAATAATCCCAGCTATCGTCTGGGGCGGGCGGTGATGCGATCGGCGTTTCCCACCAGTCCCTATGGCTTACCCGTGGGCGGCACCAAAGCGGATGTGGAAAAATTCACGGTTGATCAGGTGCGCTATTACTACAACACTTTCTATCGTCCTGATAATGCCACGTTGGTAGTAGTCGGTGATTTTCAAACCGATACCTTGCTGAAAAAAGTGCAAGAGAGTTTTGGCAAAATTCCTCAAGCGATCGCGCCGTTGCCCCAAGATTCGCTGACCGCCAAAGCTGCCAAAACCTTATTACAGCCTGCTTCCCCAAAATCGCCCATTATTTTGAAGGAGCCTGGAAGTGCCGCGCTATTAAATGTGGTGTATCCCTTACCCGATACGAAACATCCCGACGTGGCGGCGATTCAAGTAATGGACTACATTTTGACGGGTGGACGCAGTGCCCGAATTTATCAGGCGTTGGTGGAAACCGGCTTAGCAAGCGATGCCGGAGGCGGAGCGGCTAATCTAATTTCGGGCGGTTGGTATGAACTGTCGGCTACGGCGGCTCCAGGCAAGGATTTGCAGGAGGTTGATCGCACATTGCAGCAGGTGCTTACCGATCTGCGGGATAAAGGCGTGACCCAGGAGGAGCTAACGCGGGCGCAGGCGCAGTTAAAAGCCTCGTTAATATTGCGAAATCGGGATATTGCCAGTCAGGCAATTTTGTTAGGCGATAATCAAATTTCTACGGGCGACTATCGCTTTACCGATCAACTCCTTGCCGCCATTTCAACTGTCACGCCTGCCGATGTGCAGCGAGTTGCCCAAACTTATTTAGCGATCGCCAACCGTACCGTAGGCTTTTTTGAGCCGACCACGGCTACGGGGGGCGGCAGCAACCCCGGCAGTTTCTCCCAAACTTCGGAGAAGTTCAGCCCTGGTGCGCCCGTAGATCCTGCTGAAGTGGCGAAATATTTGCCGCCGAATCGAACCACCACTCAGCCGCAAGATCAAGCGCTTCCTCAAAAGCTGACTTTGAAGAATGGGATGCAAGTGCTGCTGGTTCGCGATCGGAGTACGCCAACCGTGACTCTCAGCGGTCATGTTGCCGCTGGCACCGTTCGCGATCAGGGTGCCACAGCCGGATTGGCAACTTTGACTGCCAATAACTTGATGAATGGCACCCAAACGAAAGATGCTTTGGCGATCGCTAAAACCCTAGAAAATCGAGGTGCCAGTTTAGGCTTTGGTGCCAGCCGAGAAGGGGTCGCCATCAGTGGCGAAGCCCTCTCTGCCGATTTGCCCAGCTTAATTCAAGTGACGGCAGATGTGCTGAAAAACGCCAGCTTCCCCAAAAACGAACTGGAACTCAGCCGCCAACGCGCCCTCAGCGGACTTAAGCTAGAACTCGATACTCCCGCCCGGTTAGCCCGACGCACCTTTCAGCAAGCGATTTATCCCGTTACGCATCCATTTCATACCTTTCCCACTGCCGATAGTCTTCAAGCAATTACTCGTGAAGATTTGGTGCGCTTTCACCGGCAGTATTACCATCCCGATGCCACTGTGCTAACGCTGGTGGGAGACTTTGACCCCGCCGCCGTGCGTGCTTTACTGGTGCGCGAATTTGGCAGTTGGGAAAGTGCTGGCAACAGTTCCCAACTGGCTTTTCCGGTGGTGCCGCTGCCTAGTAAAACGATGCGTCTCACGCCCACCTTGCCAGGGAAAACTCAGTCCATGACTTATATGGGCTATAACGCGATCAATCGTCAAGATCCCCGCTATTACCTGGCTTTAGTGTTTAACCAAATTTTAGGGGGCGATACGCTTTCGAGCCGTCTGGGTACCGAAATTCGCGATCGCCAGGGTTTAACCTATGGCATCTATAGCGCCTTTCAAGCGGGGCAAAATCCTGGACCGTTCTTGATTTCTATGCAGACTGCCCCTGAAGATGCAGATCGAGCGATCGCCAGCACCATTAGCCTACTCCAACAAATTCGCAAAGAGGGAGTCACTGATGCCGAGGTCGCCAACGCCAAGCGATCGCTCACGAGTTCCTATCCTGTAGAATTGGCTTCACCCACTAGCTTGGCATCCACCATTCTTGCCAATGAAGTGTATGGCTTACCACTCAATGCCATCCGCACCTATACCGAGACCATTAATGCCATTACACCTGCCCAAGTGAATGCTTTGATTCAGGAGATTTTACACCCCGATCGCTTAGTGATTGTGACGGCTGGACCCAATGCCGCCACTCCTCAGAAAGAAACAGGCGGTAGGTAGAAGGTTTCAGGTGACGAGTTTCAGAGGATGGAAAAACTCCGCCCTCTGATTTCTAGAGCTTTTTATCCAACAGCCAGTAGGTGATCATGTCGCCCTTGCCTTTGACCGCGATCGCGCCTCGGTGTTCAAAGTTGTAGCCATTCTTCAAACGGTTATGAACGGCTGCTGTGACTTGAGTTCGTTCGGGTTCGCCCTGAGACTCCATGCGGCTAGCCACGTTGACGGTATCGCCCCAAAGGTCATAGGTAAACCGCCGAATGCCAATCACACCCGCCACAACCGGTCCCGTATGAATGCCAATTCGGAGGCTGAGAGGGCGACCATCATGGACTTTGATTTTGGCAATTTCACGCTGCATATCGATCGCAATATCTGCGATCGCCCTCACATGGTCGGCTCTGGGAATGGGCAACCCCGCAACCACCATATAGGCATCGCCAATGGTTTTAATCTTTTCTAACCCATGATGATCTACTAGATGATCAAACTTAGAAAAAACGCTGTTGAGTAACTCCACCAGTTCGGTCGGTGAAATGCGAGTTGAGAGTTCGGTAAAGCCGACTAAATCGGCAAACAATACCGTGGCTTCGGTGAAGCTATCGGCGATGATTTTTTGCCCCCGTTTGAGGCGTTCGGCGATCACTTGAGGCAACACGTTGAGCAACAGACGCTCGGAGTTCAGTCGCTGTCGGCGCAGTTCTTCCTCAGTAGACTTGCGATCGGTGATGTCGCGCACACTGCCTTCGTAGTGAAGCAACGCACCAGCAGCGTCTCGAACGGTGTGCATATTCTCAGAAATCCAGATAATGCTGCCATCTTTGCGATATATCTCAGACTCAAATACAGTCACTGATTCAAACTGTCGCACGAAGGCGATTATTTCTTCTCGGCGGCGGGGATGCACATACACCTGTGCGCCAATGTCGGTAATGCTGGCGATTAGGTCTGCTGGCGAATCATAGCCATACATTTCAGCAAGGGCAGGATTGACGTTGAGATATTGCCCTGCGATCGTCGTTTGAAAGATCCCTTCTGCGGCATCTTCAAAAATCCTACGATATTTTTCTTCGGCGGCGGCTAGTTCAGCAGTCCGCTGCTCCACCCGCTGTTCTAGCTCTTGGGCTTGCTGGCGGAGTTGAGTTTGAGAGTGGCGCAAAGCTTCTTCGGCTTGTTTGCGATCGCTAATGTCATAAAGCGTCGTCAGCAGTGCTTCTTGCCCTGCCAACATCATAGGATGCACTGAGGCAGACACCCAAATCGTGCCTTCTGCGATCGTCCGAATTTCCATCTCGTGATTTCGCACACTGCCCTGCTGTTCAAATAGCGCCCAGAGAATTTCGGCATCATTTGAATGGGCAAAAAAATACTTTAACTGATGCCCGATTAAAGCTTGTGGATCAATGCCAAACCGCTGACTAGAGATAGAGTTGGCATACACAATTTTTCCATCCAACGTTTGGGTCAAAATCATCAAAATCGGCGTGGATTCCGAAATTGCTCGAAACAGTTCCTCGCTTTGCCGCATGGTTTCCACGGCTTGGGTGTAAAGCTGATACTCCACCGTGTCACCATGTTCAGCCGTCGCCTTCAGCATTAGTTCTAGATCGGCTTTATCTCTAGAAACCGTTTCAAAAATGCTTTGCAATGTAGATTGCGCCAGTCTGCGCTCAGCGATTTCTGCTTGCAACTGCCGATTCGCGTGGTGAAGCTCAGCTTCTACGGCATCTCCATGTTCTGTAATCGTTTGAACAGCAATTTCTAAGTCGCAGTTGATGCGCTGAAGTCGCATAACTTCCTGGCGGAGATACTCGACCTCTGTCAATGATGAGTTTTGTTTGCCCTCCACTGGCACTGCTTCTGCCATCGCATCCTATTTAAATTCAAGTTCTAGGCTGGGCATCAATCGCTGTAAATTCTTCAGTGATTTAGTTTGCCAAAGAGTTTTTTCTGATCCTTGAAAAACTAAATTCATACCGCCTTTATCGCGTGCTTTTACTACAAACATCGATAGCATACTGATTCCGGAACTATTCAAAAATTCTAGCTCACGCAAGTTAATTGTAAAGCGAGAGGATTCTTCAATCGCATTTAACAAAATATCCATGATGGGTTGGTAGGCTTCCATGCCGTCTAGCCGCAACAAACCTTGAAAAAACACAGTATCAATCTCTGGCTCATATCGAATCGTGTAATCGTCTGTTTTAATGTACACAGCTATGACTCCCCATCTCGCCTAAAATAACTCGCTGATTTTGACAATTGTTTACACATTCAAATAAGCCATTACGTCAACTTTAACCACGTTCGGCATCGATTCAATCGTTTGAAATTGCCATCCAAATTGAGCAGAGTAATCATTCATCATGGTTAAAACTCCCATACTAGAGCCGCCCCCCCCCATGGCTGTCTTTTCTAGCTGGGTCATATAAAACTCGTCTAAATCGGCAGCTAGTAAAACTTGAATGAAGGCTTGATACTTTTCTGCGATCGCAGGATGGGCAAAATTAACAACATGAAAAATAATTTGATGCTCATACAAATGCAGTGAAATGCTGACCGGTAGACCGGCTGAGTCATCATTGTACTTTACGGCATTCTCTAGAAGTTCGTTCGCCACATAGCTGACTGCCGCTTTTACTGTATCTCGCTGGTTAATCTTGCTGTCTGGTAATGCATCTCCTGGAAAAAATGCGGCAAAATAATCTCCCAAAAAATCGGCGGATAGCCCGTAGTTACTCCAACGTTGTTTACGGGCAGCGGCACTGGGGGAAAAATTGAGGGTAAGATATTCCTGCGAAGAGGGAACCGGCTGGATGAAGTCTCCAAAGGTTTGAACAACACTAATTTGGGTCATGATTACCTTGATCGAGTGCGGTGAAATAGGAGGACTTGTCGGGGCAAAGTCTGGAGATTTTAACAGAGATTTGCTGTCCTGTAGAGTGCCCCAATGATTAAAAGGAAATCAATCACTGCCTTAAAGTTTTTTTGGAACTGAAGATGACGCGATCGCGCCCTTGTTGTTTTGCGAGGTAAAGGTACTGATCGGCTTCGTCTAGAAGTTTGCTAAAGGATTGCTCTGGAGTTGGAATACTGCTGGCAATGCCAATGCTCAGCGTCAGATAATTGCTAACGGAGGATTTTTCGTGGAGGATTTTCAGCTTCGCGATCTCAGTTTGCACTCGTTGGGCGACTTCCATTGCTCCTTCAAGGGTCGTTTGCGGCAAAATCGCGGCAAATTCTTCGCCCCCGTAGCGGGCAATCAGATCACTAGGACGATGCACACAGCCTTCTAGCACTTGGGCAACTTGTTTTAAGCAGTCGTCTCCGGCTAAGTGTCCATAGGTGTCGTTGTACTGCTTGAAGAGATCTATATCAAACAGAATAAGGCAGATGGGCGATCGCTCCCGGATCATTTGCTTCCATTGATGTCCCAAATGTTCATCAAAACGCCGACGGTTAGGAATTTGAGTCAGCCCGTCAATGCTGGCAATTTTATTCATCTCCGATAGTTTTAGTGCCCACTGAATATCCATGATGTCTCCATGCTCCATGATGGTCTGCACCACAATTTCTAAATCGGCTTTTCGCTTAGAAATGGCTTCCATCAATGTTTTCAAGGTCATTTCTGTGCGGCGGCGCACTTCTACTTCCACCTTAAGCTGTTGGTTTGCTTCTTGTAGCTGGGCTTCAACACAATCTCCATGCTCTGCTGTAGTAGACAAGGCAATATACAAATCTTCGCGCTCACGCTTTAATCGCTCAACCTCTTGACGGAGACGTTGAATTTGCTCCATAAGCTGTAAAGCTTCACTTTCTGAAGATGGACAAAATTGAGACATTCAGCCGGACTCTGTGGCGCGATATGCAAAGTTCTTGAAAATCAAGAAACATTTCAGTCTGTTTAACCCTATGTTTACTAAATCCAGCGGTGAGCTTAGGTCGTTCAACTTAATTTAAGTTTACGGGGGAAAACTACTTTATGGGTGAGATTTAAATTGTAGGACAGTTTACTTTTGCTTCATCACCAATAGTGTAATGTCGTCAAATACTTTTTGCTTGCCGATATGTTGCATCAAATCGGTGATCACGGCTTGCCGAATTTCTTGCACCGAGCGATCGCGATTTTGTTGCAGTATTTCATACATTTTTTCTAAGCCATACTGGCTATTTTGAGTATTCATGGCTTCAGAAATGCCATCGGTATAAAGCACTGCAATATCACCGGAATAAAGATGAACTTTAACCTCGGCAATAAAGGGGCTAATGTCTGCTTCTAGGGCGAGGGGAAATCCTAAGTCAAGGGTGTCAATATGTTCTAGCTGTCCGTCTCGCCGCACCACAATTAGCTCTTCGTGCTGCCCAGTCAGGTATAAATCCCCCGCTTTATATTCCAACAGGGCAAGCGACATATTTTTGCGCGATCGCATTCGCTTAGTGTTTTCATAGAGCGCCCGATTGACCGAATTGAGAAACTTTGCTGAATTCATTTCTCCATTCACTAGCAGAGTTCGCACCGCCATCTGCGCCATGATCATGACCATGCCGCTTTCTAGCCCGTGCCCAGTAACATCGCCAATACTAATGCTGACTTTGCCATCATGTTGAATCACATCGTAATAATCTCCGCCGACCTCTGCCGCAGGTTCCATGAATCCAGCAATTTCTAAGCCGGTGATGGCTTCCAATTCAGATTCGGCTGGCACCAACAGTTCTTGCAAACGGCGAGTGATGTTTAGTTCAGCACTCATGCGGAGGTTTTCATCTTGAAGCTGCTGGGTCAACTGCATCACTTCTACTTCTGCGTGTTTGCGGCGAGTAATATCTTCGACGGTGCCTTCATAGGCTAAGACATTTTTTTGGGCATCGTAAATTGCACGAGCCGATTCAGAAATCCAAATAATGCTGCCATCTTGGCGGTAAATTTGCGATTCAAATCCCGATACTTTGCCGTCTTTTTCAATCAGTTGAGCAAACTTTCTGCGGCGATCGCGATCGACATAAAGCTGTTCACCAATATTAGTCATGTTGGCGATCAATTGTTCGGGTGTGTCATATCCATAAATTTTCGCCAACATTGGGTTTGCAATTAAATAAATGCCGTCGGATGTGGTTTGAAAAACCCCTTCGACTGAGTTTTCAAAAATGCCGCGATATTTGGCTTCAGCTTCTCGCAGCACATCTGCCACTGTGTTAAACGATCGCACCACGTCCGCCAGTTCATCTTTACTTTCCAGAGTGACTGCCTCTTTTAGGTTGCCGTCTACCATTCGCTGAGAGGCAGTTTTCAAACTAGAAACGACTTGCATCATACCGTGATAAAAGCAGATAAATAAGTAGGCGGCGATCGCCAAAACAATTAAAATAAATGCCGTTATCCACTGTTGCTTATTCACAAATCCATCAATTCTTTTTTGCAAAAGAAAATCTAATTCTTGCGTAGTTCTATCCCAAAAAATAAAACTTTGCTGCAAGCTTTTGCCTGCCATTTCTGAGTAGGTTGTTGGTTGTAGCGATCGCGGATTAAGGCTCAGGCTATCCATTTGGTCGGTCAGTTGCTCAATCGTTTGATTAAGCTGTTGCAAGGGAGTTAACAATTTCGGACGCAGGTTTCCCGCTGGGTTGTTGTTAAAGGCAACAGTCATTCTTTTGCTCAGATCGATATTGAGTTGCTTTAATTTGCCCATCAAAGCAATCAGTCGTACCTGTTCGGATGAGTCAAGGCTTTTTTGAACCCACGCCTTTTGGCTAATATTTTGAATATCTGCCAAACTTCTCTGAATTTCCGGCAGCTTTAAAAGTACTGCATCCATTAAATAGTAAGTATCTAAATCAGGATCGAGAATCAGATTAGATTGATTGCCAATTTGTATCCGTAAGTCTTCAAGTTGTTGAAGTGATTGTAGATACACCGTGCTAATAGATTCCGAACTTTGATTGTCTTTTAATATCTCAAACTGCTCGTTTATCTTCTGATAACTTTCTAGCAAATCAGTTGTCTTTAAGTCTTTTCCAAACCGTTGATCAAGTTGTTTTAATTTATTAATGTTTGAAGCTATTTTTAACTTAAATTTAGTAATTTGTTCGGATACTTTATTGCTGTCTATAATGCGATCGCTGGCAACTTTAGCTTGTAAAGTACCTTCTAGCAATCGGCTTAGCGGTCGCAGATATTGAGTCCCTTGCAGTTCTTTTTGAGTGAAATCAACTCGGCTTTGAAGTTCAGAAAATAACAAGTAAGTTAATAAAATGATCGGCAATGCAAAGAAGCTACTGATCAGCGCAAATTTCTGAGGATAGTTCAAATGATTCATCAGATTGCGACCAGGCTTGACAAGTTTCATAAACTAAATCATCACTACTCAAAATAGATTCGGTAATACGCAAGCAGCCTTTACAAACTTTTCTTCAACAGTATTCAGCCTATAATTCGATCGCGTCTTTTAGTTTTAAAATTAGCATGACGCATCTATTTTATGCGCCTGAAATCACTGCAATCTGGATCACACGAGAATGAGTTGATATTCAGAGAAATAGCTGAAAACTCCGTGCCAGCTTGGTTTTCGCACGATCGCAGACAATTACCAACCATCACTGGCATTTAGCTTTTTAACGCGCTATCCTGCTGGTCTCAAGTGCATCCATCATTAAAGAGCACAAATCTAATGAGTCGAAGTTGGCTTTCTTCAGCTATTGCCACACTCAATTTTTCTGGCAGCCGCAAAGCGTTAAAGCGAATATTGCCAATTTTGGCTGAAATTTAACCTTCATCTTGTCGCAAAACTCCCTAGATATGGCAATGTGGGAAGCAGAGACTTAATAAACTTGACTTCCCTTTTCCTGCCGCAGAGAGTAAGCAGTAGCCTTATGCAAACCCTATCTAATCCTCTCACATCTTCTGTTTCTTCCCGCTATGCCACCGATGGCACGATTCACCGTCGTAAAACTCGCCCTGTGAAAGTGGGTGATATCATCATCGGCGGCAGCAATCCGGTGGTGGTTCAATCCATGATCAATGAAGACACTTTAGATATCGCTGGGTCGGTGGCTGGCATTCGCCGTTTACATGAAATTGGCTGTGAAATTGTGCGAGTGACGGTTCCTAGCATGGCACACGCGATCGCTCTCGCCGAAATCAAACAAAAGCTGATTGCCACCTATCGCCCCGTGCCCCTCGTTGCCGATGTGCATCACAACGGCATGAAAATCGCCCTAGAAGTGGCGAAACACGTGGATAAAGTCCGCATTAATCCAGGATTGTATGTTTTTGAAAAACCAAAAAGCGATCGCACCGAATATACCGATTCTGAGTTTGGCGACATTGGCGACAAAATTCGGGAAACCCTAGAACCGCTAGTCATTTCCCTGCGCGATCAAGGCAAAGCCATGCGAATTGGCGTAAACCACGGCTCCCTAGCAGAGCGGATGCTGTCCACCTACGGCGACACGCCTGAAGGCATGGTGGAGTCTGCCCTGGAATTTATTCGGATTTGCGAGTCATTAAATTTTCATAGCATTGTCATCTCCATGAAAGCCTCTCGTGTGCCCGTCATGCTGGCAGCTTATCGCCTCATGGCTCAGCGAATGGACGAGCAGGGCATGGAGTATCCCCTACACTTAGGCGTGACAGAAGCCGGTGACGGAGAATATGGACGAATCAAATCGACGGCGGGAATTGCCACCCTCCTAGCCGAAGGTCTGGGCGATACCATTCGGGTTTCCTTGACCGAAGCTCCCGAAAAAGAGATTCCAGTGTGCTACAGCATTTTGCAGTCCTTGGGTCTGCGGAAAACCATGGTGGAATATGTCGCCTGTCCCTCTTGCGGACGCACCCTATTCAATCTTGAAGAAGTGCTGCACACAGTTCGCGAGGCAACTCACCATTTAACAGGGCTAGATATTGCCGTCATGGGCTGCATTGTCAACGGTCCAGGCGAAATGGCAGACGCGGATTATGGCTATGTGGGTAAGCAAGCAGGCTATATCTCGCTTTATCGGGGGCGAGAAGAAATTAAGCGGGTGCCAGAAGCAGACGGAGTTGAGGAGTTAATTAATCTGATTAAATCGGATGGGCGATGGGTTGAGCCAGAGTAATTTGAGCGCTGACCAAGGCTGTTTGCCTGTGCTAGATTGGGCGTACTTTTCGTAGTCAATTCCTAGGCTTATCAATATGGCAATTACAAAACGTGGGCTTGTCCTTGGTGCCGCCGCAGTAACTGTTTCTACTGTCGCTATTGCTGGCACTGGATTGCACTTCTTCAAAGGACAAGCTCTGTTGCAGAGTAATGACTCTGAGCAACAAGTTGCAGATTCAGAGAAGGATACTGCGCTTCAGCCGATGTCTGTGTTGTCGCTGCAATCTTTCTTTAACCAAAGCCCCAAGGAACTGGTTGACGAGGTTTGGCAAATTATCAATCGCACTTACGTAGACGGTACTTTTAACCAGGTGGATTGGAAAAAGGTACGAAATGACTACTTAAAGCGATCGTATTCTACGAACGAAGAGGCTTATAAAGCCATTCGCGAAATGGTGAAAAAAATAGGTGATCCTTACACCCGCTTCATGGACCCGCAAGAGTTCAGAAATATGAAGATTGATACGTCCGGTGAATTGACCGGGGTAGGCATTCAACTCTCGGCAGATGAAAAAACGAAGAAATTAACGGTAATTGCTCCGATTGAAGATTCTCCTGCCTTTACGGCTGGCATTCTATCTAAAGATATCATCCTCAAAATTGATGGCAAAAGTACCGAAGGCATGGATGTGAATAAAGCGGTGACGCTGATTCGCGGAGCCGCAGGAACGCCCGTTAAGCTAACGATTTTGCGCGGCACTGAGCAGAAGGATTATGCCATCAAACGGGCGCGGATTGAAATTCACGCGGTGAAATCGAGTGAATTGCCATCGCCCCAAGGCAAGGTGGGCTACATCCGACTAGCGCAATTTAGCGCGAATGCTCCAGACGATATGGAAAAGGCGATTGACAAGCTAGAGCAGAAGAAGGTCGCAGGTTATGTTTTGGATCTACGTGGCAATCCCGGCGGGCTGCTGCATACCAGTGTAGATATTGCTCAGATGTGGCTGGAGAAGGGCGCGATCGTTTCGACCAAAAGCCGCACGGGTGAGCAGGATAGGGAGCAGGCAAATCGAGCAAAATTTAAGACGAATAAGCCGCTAGTGGTGTTGGTCGATGGCGGCTCGGCGAGTGCCAGCGAAATTCTGTCTGGAGCGCTGCAAGATAATCGACGGGCGGTATTGATCGGCACAAAGACCTTTGGCAAAGGCTTGGTGCAGTCTGTGCGGCAAGTGGGTAGAGATTCTGGATTGGCAGTCACGATCGCCAAGTACTACACCCCCAATGGACGCGATATTAATAAGCAAGGCATTGTCCCAGATGTGGAAGTGCCATTAACTGAAGCTCAGCAAAAAGAGCTAAGCACCAATCGAGAGAAGGTTGGGACGTTGGAAGATCCGCAGGTTGCCCAAGCGGTTAGAGTGTTGGGAGAGAAAATTCAGGTATTTCGGGGTCTGGCTCCACGGGCAAAAACGAAGCCTTAGGCTTGTCAAGCTTAGACTGATTGATTTTTCAATTCTCTGGTTAAACAGGCTGGCACTTCCCTGCTCGAATTAACCCAACCCGCCGCGCGATCGCCTCTGCTTGAGAGTCAAACGGTCCCCAATATTCTTCGGGTGACCCTAATTCAGATTCGGCTGGGCTATCTTCGGGTTTCATGACAGAGTCATCCTCGACGATCGCGCATTGCCCATTATTCTGCTTCACAATAAACCACTGGTTTGCTTCACTCATCCCTTTGACTCCCAATTAAATTTACAGAACTGTACTGATATTCACTATTGTTGGCTATCGGGGTAAACTTTGATGATAGATTTTGTGGTTCCTGATCAATTCCTGAAAATGCTGGTTTTTTCATGATTGGGCACGCATTGTTAATTGTTGGTAGCGATCGTCATTCAATGGGCAATCTACATAAAGACAGTTAATTTTTAGAGACAAAATCCGCCAAATTTTCAATTTGTCTAACTTTTGACCTAAGCAAATTTGAATCTTTTAGGGTGTCTGCGTAAAGTATCTAAAAAGTCCTGAATAAAATAACGAAGGCTGTTACAGGGTAACCCGCGATGTTTACCCGCAGCATTCAACGGAAAGCACTGCGCCAATTTCACAATCAGCCATTCTAGGCTGCCATTATCCAAGCTGTTGAGATGAACTTTATGACTGAATCCCAGCGTCAACCTAGTGCTCCCCCACCCTCACGGATACCGCCTGCGCCCCCGCCACCAAGAGCTACTAATAATGGAGCAACAGTGGTTGCTAATCAGCACATAAACCCTCCGACTATGGTTGCTCCTCCGGTGGCGGGCGCAACCAGGGTCTCGCCCCAGGCTCCGCCGGCTCGGATCGGCGGCACACCCACAGTCATTTCGTCTTCTCCACCCCAAGCTCCACCTGCCGCAGGACATCGCCCTACCGCAGCCCCTCATGCATCTGCAACTCCTCGCCATGTTCCTACAAACGGTTCGCCCACGCTTGCTGAACTAGTCCGAACTGCTTTCGACCAAGGATATTCCGACGTTCACGTTGGAGTTGGCGAAGTCCCCCGCTACCGAAACCGGGGCGAAATGGATCAGACGGAATGGGCTGAAACGGATCGCGACACTTTTTATAGCTGGCTTCAAGAAATCTTGACCGATGCAGAAATTCGTCGATTTGAAGAAGCGCTAGAGTTTGATGGTGCGACCCAATATGATTTCGCGCGGGTTCGGCTTAACATCTTCGGCTCACTGCATGGTCCTGCCATGGTGATGCGGCTGATTCCCATGAAAATTCTGACAGTCGAGCAGTTGAATCTGCCGCCTATTTTCAAGGATATCTGTCATTACCACAAGGGCTTGATTTTAATTACCGGACCTACAGGTTCGGGTAAATCTACCACAATGGCGGCGATGGTGGATTATATGAATAAGGAGATGCCTAAAAACATTATTACGATTGAAGATCCAATTGAGTTTGTGCATCGCAGTCAAAAAGCATTGATTAAACACCGCGAAGTGGGCATTCACACTCTCAAGTTTGATAATGCCCTGAAGGCGGCTTTGCGGGAAGATCCAGATGTGATTCTGGTGGGAGAAATGCGCGATCGCGAAACCGTTAACACCGCCCTCAAAGCGGCTCAAACGGGGCACTTGGTCATGGGCACCCTGCACACCAACAGCGCCGTCAAAACCATCGAGCGGATTCTTCAGCTTTTTGAACCCGATCAACAGGAGCCAATTCGAGTCTCTATCGCAGAATCTATGGTTGCAGTCATTGCTCAAGGGCTATGCCGCACCACGGATGGTAAACGCGCTGCTTTCCACGACATTTTGATCAACACGGATGCGATTAAAGATTACATTCGTCGGGGTGACCTAGATGAAGTGGAGCAGTTGATTCCGCGCTGCACCTTTGATGGGATGTGTAACATGAATCAATCGCTCTACAAGCTTTATGAAGCGGGACGGATCACCGAGGAAACAGCGCTGGAAATGTCACAAAAACCGAATGAGATGGCTCAATTGCTGCGGGGGCGGGTATAGCTTGCGATTTGAATAAGTCCTTGGCTACGAATTCAGAGCGATCGCCGGAGGTATTCAAAGGCATTGCCTTGTTTACTCCCGGCGGGGATCTGATTTATTGCATCGATCCTCAAAAGCAGATGTGTTGGCATATGCATCTCTGTGGAATGTTGCAAAATCTGTTAGGGTTGCCTGAACCTCCTCACTTTTTGGTGCCTTGCTATGGGGCAACGGTGGATCAGTCTTTTGACCCACACACGCAGAAGCTCCAGCAGATCGCAGAAGTTTCACCCTTGGTTTTTCGCTACCAATCGCTGCTCAATGCAGTGTTTGGCTTCCAAGATCTGATTTGGCAGGTTGCGCCGCTGCGCCTAGAAATCTGTGACCCAATGGTGCTGAATACTTACCGCGATCGCTTCCCTCAGCTTTGGGAATCTCACAATTTGGTGATGCACTATGAGCGGGCAGTTCCCTATCCTTCAACGGCTCATTTAGTTAAGGTAGGAGCCACTATTTGGCAGGAACCGCCTGACCCTCAAGGCTATGTGCTGAGACTATTTGTATCGGGGCACAGCATGGCAACAGAGCAAACCTTGCACAAAATTCATACCTTGCTAGAGCGATCGCTGAATCAGCCGTACACTCTGAAAATTATTGATGTGACTCAACATCCAGAACAGGCTGAAATCGATCAGGTGACAGCCACTCCAACCCTGGTTAGAGCGTGGCCCCACCCCACTCGCCGCATTGTGGGCAATCTAGATCATGCCGATCAGCTTTTAGGAATGCTGCACTTCCCAGAAGAGTAAGCTGCGTTAGGCTAGTTCTATACTGCTTGCTAAAACTCTTGTGATAATTGAAACGGTTGAGTCTATTCTAGAACGCGCACTTTTAGGGCAGGATTTATCGGTGATCGATGGGGTTATGTTGCTAAATGCGCGATCGCCGGTCGAGCTTCTGAAAATTCGAGACGCTGCAAATCAACTCCGCCAAAAGCTAGTGGGTGAAACAGTTAGCTATGTGGTGAACCGCAATCTTAACTTCACCAATATTTGCGAACAACATTGCAGTTTCTGCGCGTTTCGGCGAGATGAAGGAGAAGAGGGCGCTTTTTGGCTAGACTTAGAGCAAATTTTGGCAAAAGCGGCGGATGGGGTGCAACGCGGAGCCACAGAGATCTGTATGCAGGGCGGCTTGAACCTGAAAGCCAAGGCAAATGGAACGTCTTTGGCTTATTACACCCAGATGATTTCTGCCATCAAAGCGCAATTTTCTAGCCTGCATCTTCACGCATTTTCACCCCAAGAAGTTCAATTTATTGCACGAGAAGATGGATTGAGTTATGCCCAAGTGATCGGCGCATTGCAGGATGCGGGAGTTGGCTCCATGCCCGGAACTGCGGCAGAAGTGCTAGATGATGACGTGCGGCGGATTCTTTGCCCTGAAAAAACCAATAGCGCCACCTGGTTAGAGATTGTGGGCACGGCGCACCGCTTGGGAATGACCACCACCAGCACGATGCTATCGGGTCACATTGAAACCCCAGCCCAGCAGATTCGCCATTTCGAGCAGGTGCGATCGCTGCAACAAACCGCGATCCAAAACCACCATCCCGCTCAAATCACAGAATTTATTCTGCTGCCTTTTGTGGGTCAGGATGCCCCCAAATCACTACGCCGCCGGGTTGGACGCGATCAGCCAGTCCTTGCTGACACGCTTCACTTAACTGCCGTGGCTCGACTCTTTTTTGGCAAATGGATCGTCAACCATCAACCAAGCTGGGTCAAACTGGGTTTGGCTGGAGCCGTTGAAGCCTTAAATTGGGGCTGCAATGACTTGGGCGGCACCCTGATGGAAGAACACATCACCACAATGGCAGGCGCTCAAGGTGGCACTTGTTTGGAGGTCGAGGAATTGCAGAGCGCGATCGCCTCCATTGGCAGACCCTATCAACAACGAGACACCCTTTATCAACCGATTCATCCAGCAATACCCCACGCTCCCCAAGGAATTGGTGCCGTAGCTTGAGGCATGAGAGGATTCTTCTGATTAATGAGAATTGGGATGTAGCGTAGTTTATTGCATTTTTGGGGCAAAACCTGACAATAGAGGAACGGGCTTTTAAGAGAGCGATCGCGATGACAGAAATTCAGTCTGATGCTGTTTTGGAATCGGTAAAAGTTGAACTCGCTCAAGCCCCTGAGCAAGTTGCGGAGGAAAGGGTTCGGCAGTCTGAGGCAACGGATCAACGAGCGAAGGCGCTCAAGGATGTATATTTTGTCAGCGGGTTAGGCACCGACGAGCGCGTATTTCGGCTGTTGAAATGTGAAGGCTACCGACCGATTCATATTCATTGGCTGCAACCGGAGCAGGGTGAGACGATTCAAGCTTATGCTAAACGGTTGACCGCTCAGATTCATAGTGATCGCCCCTTTATTGTGGGCTTATCTTTTGGCGGCATCATGGCAGTTGAAATTGCCAAGCAGATTGAAACTGAGAAAGTAATCTTAATTTCTAGCACTAAAACCTGCGCTGAAGTTCCGTTCTACTTCAAGCTGTTTCGCTGGTTTCCCATTCATCGCGTGTTTCCCTTCAAAAGTATGCTCTGGGCGGGATATTGGCTTGCCTTCTGGTTTTTCAGCTTGGAAACAGTCGATGAGCGCCAGATGCTTAAAGCCATTTTGCTAGATATTGATCCGCAGTTTCTTAAATGGTCGTTCCATAAAGTGGTGACTTGGAAAAACGACGAGATTCCTGAAAATCTTCAGCACATTCACGGTTCAAGCGATCGCATTTTCTTGATGCGCTTCATCAAAGCTGACTATATTCTGGAAAAAGGCGGGCATCTAATGGTGATGAATCAAGCCGCCGAAATCTCCAATTTGCTAGAAAAACTATTGATCAATGACGAGGCTCTCAACCTACCTGTGAGCTAGTGGATTGCTGAGGGACTTCTACCCAGGTTCCCTGCTGATTCGATTGATGGGCAAGATCCATTAGCAGTTGGGAATAAACTCCTTCCTGCAAGGACGGCGCTGGGGATGTGCCCTGATCGATGCCTTGCACCCAGCGATCGATAATGCGAACAAAGGGCGCAATCCGTCCATCGTCCCAAGTGCGCGGAAAGGCGAGGCGATCGGGAACTTCGAGTGCGGCGAGGGGTTCCCCAGTTTGGCTGCCCATCAGGTTGAAGCCGTGGACGTAATCTTTTGGGTTGTCGCTACCCAAAATTAGCGTGCCGCGATCGCCATACACCTCCAGCCAGTGCCCCCGCCCTTGATAGGTTGCCGCGCTGAGTGTTATTTGACAAGGCGTGCCGTCTGCCAGTTCGAGCATAATCAGGCAAGTATCATCAGCATCGACTGGTTTAAGCGTGCCGCCGCTGAGTGGATCAGGGCGCTGGGTTATAGCCACGTTCAACCCAGCATTTAATCTGCGAACCGATCCAAACAGCCAAGCAATGTAATCAAAAGTATGGGAGCCGATCGCTCCCAAAGCACCGCCGCCCAGATTTTTCTGAGCATACCAGTTCCACGCACGAGCGGCATCGGCTCGACTAGAAACCAGCCAATCCACTTTAATCAAACGCGGTTTGCCCACATAGCCCTCGGTCAGCAATTCCTGGAGGCGCTGCCATGCCGGAATGCAGCGAAACTCAAAATTCATGGTGGTAGTGAGTTTTTTGGCGATCGCAATCTGATGCAGTTCCTTTGCCTCCGTCACATTCAAAGTAGTCGGTTTTTCGAGCAGTAAATGTTTTCCTGCATTCAGCACTATTTTTGCCATTTCATAATGCAGAAACGGCGGAGTCGAAATGCTGACTGCCTCAACCTCTGGCAAGCGTACAATTTCCTCCAAACTTTGGCACGCCTGGGGAATGGCGTGAACCTGAGCGATCGCTTCAGCCTTTGCCCACTCTCGATGATAGACCGCCACAATCTGAGTTCGGTGATGTGCCTGAAACCCAGGAATATGGACTTTTTGACCAAAACCTGTGCCAACGATGGCAACGCCAATTTTAGACTGAGACATAGGAACGGGTTAAGCAATGGGGCTATGTTTGCATCCTACCGTGCGATGGCGTTTTGCTGTCGTTCAAGTCTCATTCTGAGCGATCGCGCATCCGGCACTGATCGGGTTTAAAACGGTTGTTTAGCTTACGGTAGGGGTGTTTTCAAATCACCTATTGAGATGAGGAAAATGGATGAAGTATCCAACTGGAAAATCTTCTATTGTGAAACGATAGAAAGCGCCAATAGCCCATGGCTCAATTGCAAAGAAGTTGAGGCTGCTCCATTTTATTCGGGAACAATAGCCGATAGAGCAGATTCACTATTGCAAGCACTATGCTCGTTATCCACCTTGCCCGCCATTCACCTATGCCTCGCCCAATTGCTCAAGTAAAAGTGTTGATTGTGGAGCGCGCCCCAACGATGGCAGCGTTAATTGCTTCAACCTTAAGAAGTCATGGTTATGCGATCGCGGGCATTGTCAACTCTGGCGAACGGGCATTAGAGTTTGCCACTGCCACTCTGCCCGATGTGGTGCTTGTGGATATTGAGCTTTCGGGCTGTATGGATGGCATGACAACCGCCTGGAAACTTAGTCATGAATGCCACTGCCCGGTGATTTATATGACGACCTATGAAGATGATGAAATGCTGGCGCGATCGCAGTTTGTAAACCCTGCGGGCTATTTGCTCAAGCCCTTCACCGCCGCAGAAGTGAGAGAAACCATTCAAACGGCGCTGAATCAGCGAGTGATTGCACCCAGCCCCAAGCTATTGATCAACGATTTAAGCCCTTTGGATTCTTGGGAACCTGGTTTTATGACCCTGCTTACCGCAGTCAGTCGAATTCAACCCATGCCGCGAGTGCTATTTGAAGCAGGCATTTTGAGCATTCACACCCACACTTTGGATGATGCTCGGCTGGTCAGCGAACGTTGCCGCGCGATCGCCCTTTCCTTTCCTTTCCAAGTCTTCACTTGGGATGAAAACCAACATCAATCCAATCCTTATCATGGCAGCTAAATCGTGGCAGCTAAAGAACTGTAAGAGGCAAGTAGTCACGTTTCGATGTTCCAAGACCCACCGCCCAATATTTAACGCTGTTCTCCTAACTAATCGCTTCTGAAATATAGTCCGCAGTGGCTTCTACTAAAGCGATCGCATTTTCATATGCCATTCGAGTCGGTCCTAACATCCCGACGCTGCCTACAGGGGTTGTGCCTTTGCAGTAGGTGGATGAAATGAGGGTGCAAGCGCGAATCGGTTCTAGAGAATTTTCGGAGCCGATCCGAATGGAGACGCGCTTACCCAAGGAGGACGGTTCAAAGATCAGGGGAATGATTTGATCTTGCTTATCTTCAAGCAAATGTACGATGGTCTGAACCTGATGCACTTCTGAAAATTCGGGTTGCCGCATTACCTCCGATAGCCCGCTCATCATCAGTTGGGTAGGTGCAGGAGACTGAGAGCGGCGCGTCAGTTCGCTCAGGATGTTCTTGAGAAAGTCCCCGTAGCGTTGAAATTCGCGATCGAGTTCAGTCCAGTCCATTTGGGTAAGCTCCGCGATCGCCTTACCGCGCAGATGGCTATTCAAAAAATTGGACAAAATCTGCAATTCTCGTTCCAGCAGTTCCGCTTCGGCGGGTGTATTGTCTTCGCCTGTTGCCAAATCGAGCAGAGCCGACTGGGTTTCATAGGAATCGGTGACGAAGATCAGCATCACCCGATTGGGGTCAACTAAGACCAGTTGAATGTGATGCAGCCTCGCCGTATAGGTTTGCGGCATGGTGATCAGGGCAATGTAGCCGCTGACGGTTGCCAAAATGTGGGCGGCTCCTCGCAGCATCGCTTCCAGGCTGCCGTCTTCACGGGTCAGGCGATCGCTCAACAACTGATCAATATGAAGCGAAAAGTCACTGGATGGAGTTAGCAGCTTGTCTACATAAATTCGATAGCCCGAATCGGAGGGCACTCTGCCAGCGGAAATATGAGGCTGATAAAGCAGCCCTACTTTTTCTAGCACGCCCATTGAGTTGCGGATGGTCGCAGCACTAACGCTCAGGTTATATTCTTTGAGCAATGCTTCGGAGCCAACCGGTTCTGCGGTGGCAATGTAATGACGAACGGTTGCCCAAAGCACCTGCTGCTGGCGATTGGTAAGTTTAATGGGTAAGGACATTAGGTAAGGCGCGAATTCTAAAAGGATATATTAGGGGCGATCGCACGGCTTATCGCTATGTATAAAAATTCAGTATCCGCGAAAGGCTGAACGAAAGACGTTCTCAGCGAACTATTGCGTAGATGACTTCTAAATCCACTACTCTAGATCCACTATAAGGTGGAAAGTTATTGACCTGCCACTGTATCGCCACCCTTACCGACACTCAATCCTAATATCGAGGAATGGCAGCATCGACGATACAAGAGTAAGCATCAATGCCGCCTGTCACATTTTTGACATTCGTAAAGCCTTGAGTGAGCAGCCATTGGCACATTTGAGCAGACCGCATTCCGTGATGGCAGAGCACCAAGGTTTCTTTATTCGCATCCAATCGGCTATGAATATCGGTTGACCAATCGCCGTGCTGGCTCAGGGGTAAGTTGACAAAGCCTTTTAGCTGAGCCAATTCCAATTCTTGCGGTTCTCGCACATCCACAAATTGGCGATCGCCCCCTTCCTCTTGTAACAGAGTCGCCAATTGAGCAACTGTAATTTCTGGCAGCGATGTAAACATAATAGTAATGCCCTAAAAACGTAGGATAGCTCACCGTAAGAAGCTTTCACACTTCGATCGCTCCTAACAGGGTGAGGTTCGCTTTTGGTTCTTTGGAAATTTTCATTACTCCAGGGATATTCATACCCTCGTAAGGAAGTGTGCTCGGTAGGGTTTTGACTCTGGTGCGCGTTTGCCTATCCCAAATTTGAAGCGGTTGTTCCGCACAAGCATCGGTTGCGGCGAGAGGGTGCGATCGCAGATGTTGCCCTAGCCGTTCGGAGTTGTGATGAAATGAGTTTTTTAATTGTTCGATGAGTGGTTGTAAAATCAAACGTCTGCCTGCATTCTCGCATTTCCACAGGTCTAGAACATGACCAGCTTCTACACTTCAAAATTCAAAATTCAAAATTCAAAATTCACAACAGTGTGACCTACCAATACCCAAAAATAGAGCAAATGTTTTGAAGTTCAAAAAATGAAAAAGCCCTGAATCGTTTGAACTCAGGGCTTTTTGCTTGATTCGATTGAATGCCAGGAACCGGACTTGAACCGGTGACACGAGGATTTTCAGTCCTCTGCTCTACCAACTGAGCTATCCCGGCGAGAACGCATAATTTAACGCTTAATTAACTTAACAAATAACGGGCGCTAAGTGCAAGGAAATTAATGGAAACAGGTAGGGCGAACGCACACGTATCTTCATAATTTGCGGGATGGGGTAGGAACTTGAGCCAAAATCTTGGTGAGATACTGGTCATCCCAACCCGCCTTGAGCCGTTTGGCACGCGTACCGCCTTTGGCAGACTTCTCTTGAGA
>JBGSWI010000172.1:0-27930 GCA_041752515.1 Leptolyngbyaceae cyanobacterium
TTGTTTCCTTCTGTCCTCTGGTGCCAATTGCTCAAACTCATCGAAACTCGAGCTGACATCGCAGCAAAATATGGATGTGAAATCACGCTCAAATCATTGCCTGGTTGGGCTTATCGAGAATGCTGCAAGATCTGAGTTATCCCAGATGGACTCAAAAAGCCCAAACCTTCTAAGCTTTTTTAGTATTTCATTGGACTCTTCCCAGCTAACTCCTAAATCTTTCATTAAGTGATCAACTGAATATTCAGGAGGAGAAGAGGTTGATTGAATCGGATTATTATCTTCAAATTTCTTTATTGCCTTTAAAGCTTGTATCTCATCTTTGCTCAAAGGAATAGTTTTATCTACTTGTTCATCTTTACTCAAATATGTTAATTTTTGCTCTAGGCTCTGGAGCTTAATATCTCTATCCTTTAGTTGATCTTCTTTATACCTTAGCCTTTCTTCATTAGTCTCAATTTTATTTTTCTGAACCCACGAATTGATACTCCAACCCAACGCCAATCCAACAGCAAAAACAATCAGGAATGGGACTGGATACCTTAGAATTATGTCTCCTTGATTAGACAAAAAATCGACAATAAATTTCAACATAGAAAATTAGTGAGGTTATTGATAGAGAGTTACTCAGTGTTTATTGCTTGTCAAGCATCTAACGCAATTCTAACCCCAAGTACCAAGAAGTTTGCTTTCGGTTGCGCCTCCACAGAGAACCTTGAGCCGCCTAACAATATTATTAGAGAGAAGGTTTCCGCATATTGTCCCAAATTAGCTGGATAGGCGGACAACTTCTGTATATCACGCCAAATCGGATGGATAGGCGGAAACTTTCTGTATAATCTGCCGACGGAGGTGATCGATGGAGAGTTTCTGGTTGTCTTCAGATGATGGCGACGTGGGTTTATTGACTCGATAGGGGTTGCTTAAATCATGGGGTGAGGATTTGGGTGATGGTGAGTTGGAGTGATGGAAAGGTGGTGGATTGAGCGATCGCATCTCCCACAAATTCTTGCCCTTCATATAAATCATCGATCAGGGTGAAGATAGTCACCTTCGCAGCCAGCGGATCAACGACCCAATATTCCGGAATTTCTCGAACGTTGTATTCCACTCGTTTAGCGCGGTAGTCCGTGGTTTTGGTCGAGTCACTGACGACTTCCACCACTAACAGCGGCGCGGGTTCATTCACTTCAATGATGGCTTCCCGGCTGCGGAGATCCTGCCATTGCTCCGCCCCAATTACGACCACATCTGGAATGCGTGAGGTATCCCACCGCCCACCGCGAGGAGATCGCACTCCAATCGCAGCCTGACGAGCCACCCAACTTAGACCTAAGCGCTCAATCTCTTGATTGAACAGGCGCTCTAGTAAATACATGATTTCTCCGTGTAGCCCTGATCCAATGCCCATAGGAATTAATTCTCCGTTGACCAGTTCATAGGGCGTATCGGTGCCGTCGTCATACACTAGATATTCTTCAAAGGTAAGTTTTTGGGTGATCGAGGTGGTGGCAGTCATGGGCTTCGCCTAAAAAGTTGGCTGACTTTATCTGTTCTATCACGCCATTCTTTTCGCCAATGATTCTTAATTTTTGTTAAAGTCATCCCAGTGCCTTAATTCTTCATTCTCACGCCGGAGACTCCTAATGCTGCGCCTGGAACATATTTGTAAGATTTACCCCACGGGTGAAGTCCTGAAAGACGTTAATTGGGAAGTGAAAGGCGGCGATCGCATTGGGTTAGTCGGTGTGAACGGGGCAGGCAAATCCACCCAGCTAAAAATCATTGCGGGCGAAATTGAACCGACTAGTGGTGAAGTGATTCGCCCGAATAGCCTGCGAATCGCCTACCTTAGCCAAGAATTTGACGTAGACCCCACCCGCACCGTCCGCGAAGAATTGTGGCGGGCATTCCAAAAAGCGAATGACGTGCATGAGGCGCTGACCGAAGTGCATCGGCAAATGGAAACCGCCGACCCAGAGCGGCTAGATCAGCTAATTCACGAAATGGATCGGTTTCAGCGCCAGTTTGAAGGGTTAGATGGCTATGGTTTGGAGGCGCGGATCGAAAAACTGATGCCAGAGGTGGGCTTTGAGGCGGAAGATGGCGATCGCCTAGTGAGCGCTTTTAGTGGCGGGTGGCAAATGCGGCTGGGCTTGGGCAAGATTTTGCTGCAACAGCCTGATTTATTACTCTTGGATGAACCGACTAACCATTTGGATTTGGAAACCATTGAATGGTTAGAAACTTATCTGCGCGGCATTAACACCCCCATGGTCATTGTTTCCCATGACCGCGAGTTTCTCGATCGCCTCTGCACCCAAATTGTGGAAACCGAGCGCGGCGTTTCTGCGACCTACTTAGGCAACTATTCTGCCTACCTGCTGCAAAAAGAAGAGGCAAAACTTTCGCAACTTGCCGCCTATGAAGGGCAACAAAAAGAACTGGAAAAACAGCAGGCATTTGTGGATCGTTTTCGTGCCAGCGCCACCCGCAGCACCCAGGCAAAAAGCCGCGAAAAACAACTGGATAAAATCGAACGGATTGAAGCCCCCGATGCCGGAGTGCGGACGTTGAAGTTCCGCTTTCCACCTGCCCCCCGCAGTGGTCGGGAAGTGGTGATCATCAAAGACATGACCCACAGCTACGGCGAAAAGATTTTGTTTTTGGGAGCCGATTTGCTAATTGAACGAGGCGATCGCATTGCCATTCTCGGACCCAACGGTGCCGGAAAATCGACCCTGCTGCATCTGCTGATGGGCATGGAAAAACCCACCGATGGCACGATTGAATTTGGACAACACAGCGTCATTCCGGGGTACTTTGAACAAAATCAGGCAGAAGCCCTAGATTTGAACAAAACCGTAATTGAAACGATTCATGATGAAGTGCCTGACTGGACAAACGAAGAAGTGCGGACGTTGCTGGGTAGTTTTCTATTCACAGGCTCGACCGTGTTTAAAAAGGTGGAATCCCTCAGCGGCGGCGAAAAAGCCCGGTTGGCACTGGCAAAGATGTTGCTACAACCCGTCAACCTGTTGATTTTAGACGAGCCGACCAATCACCTAGATATTCCTGCGAAGGAAATGTTGGAAACCGCTCTACAAAACTATGACGGCACTGCCATCCTTGTCTCCCACGATCGCTACTTCATCTCCCAAGTTGCCAACAAAATTGTTGACATCCACGAGGGTCAACTACGCCTATTTCGTGGCGATTATCATTACTACCTCGACAAAGTAGCAGCCGAAAAAGAACAGGAAAAACTGGAAGCGATCGAAGCCGAGAAAGCTGCAAAAGCAGAAGCTAAGCGCAACAAACAGAAGGAGAAATCTAAAAAAACGGCAAAAACATGATTGTGTCGGAGTGGGAACCTCGATCAAACAGGATCTTCACTGTACTGAAACATCGAGCGCAGAAAATTCTGTAAGCTTAAGAAGTCGCAAATCAAATAAGTAGACAACAATCAGCCAACAGTAAACCTGTTGAACTCACAGCCCCGCGATCGCTCTTTTTTGGATATTGAGGTAAGACAAAATTGCGATCGCTCCCATCTGTGAGAAAGAAGCGCGATCGCTTAAAACAAGGCTAAGGTTAACCGCTTTGAGGGAACACGGGCTGTCACGATGAGTATTTCAACACAAGATGATCCATTTGTGAAAGAGTTCATTACCGATGCGGAAGGGCGCATTTGCAAAGTGGTACTAGATCTAGATACCTACCAAAAACTCTTAGAAGCATTGGAGGATAAGGGTCTACATTTTGCTATGCAAGAGGTGAAAAATGAAACTCCTCTCAGCTTGGCAGAAGCTTTGCTCGAACTTGACCAGCATGAAGACTGAATATCTGCCTAGCTTTTTGAAAGACTTGAAAGCCCTCAAAAGTTCTCAAAGCATCGAATCGATTAAGCTGCTTGTATTCGAGGAATTCCTAACTGCTTAGATGTTGACGAAATTAAAAACTTGAAAAAGTTGAAAGATGCTGATAGTGCCTATCGAGTTCGAGTGGGTGATTATCGGATTGGCTTATTCATTGAAGATGAAGTGATTACTTTTTCGCGGATACTACATCGGAAAGACATCTATCGATATTTTCCTTAGAGCGATCGCTGAACACAACAGAATTATAGATGCAACAATATCAGAAAAGACTTTAGTAACATTCAGCAATCTGGTCATGATTACTCAAATGATAGTTCAATCCTCTTCCTGGGTCGCAACAGGTATCAAAATCACTAAAGTGCGGGAACTACATCTATTTAAGATTACAGATGAACTGCAATTGCGCCTGAATGAATTAAATCAGCGCCAAAAGATAAAAGAGTTAACGTTGGAAGAGGGTGCAGAGTTGGCAGGAATTCTGGAACTCGATCGCATTTTTACGTTACTGAACGCCAAAGTTATTGCTGATTCATCGCCTGGATCTAAATGACGATCGTCACAATGAAGGCGCGATCATCAAAGCACGACAATTATGGATTCAAGGAGGCTGGCATCCACCATTAGAAGATCCTCGGCACAGTTGAAACTGCGATCGCCTTAAGTTGTGAAAAAGAAGGGCGATCGCTTCTTCAATGTTGGCTAGAGCTTTCCGATGAATTTCCCCCGTGGTATTTCACTATTTTATCTATGACTTTAAAGATTTCTTGAAACTCTTCAAAATCAAAGTCATTAAAGTTTTCTAAACCTTGAACAATATAGTCAGCAAAACTATTTTTAGAAAGTGCAACATTGTTATCGTTCTTATCGAATACATCACTATCGATAATTTTTAGCTGATCACCTTTGACTTTGTTCTTATCTGTGTTCAAATCTAATTTCAAATGTCTGCCGCTTGTACGGCTGAACTCATTGCTTAAGAATATTCTTCGATTTTGTTTATCTTCTCTTTTAATTTCTTCATCCTTGTAGTAATGCTCAATACAAATATCCTTTACATCTTGACGGTGGCGAGGAATTGGTATTGCAAATGAATATACTCCGTTCTCCCAATCTTTGAATCCTCTAGTTTCATCATGAGCTTTACCTACAAATCGGGGTTCATCTCGGTCGAAAATTGCGACTATAGGTTGAATTTGTCGCTCCTTGCAGAACTGTTCACACATATTAAGTAGTTCACTACTACCCTGCTTTTGATCATCCAGATCCTCTTTAAAGTCTAGTTTAAATTCATATTTTTGATCATTACATTCAAGCCAATTAAGTGCAGATTTAAGGTGTTTAAAGTCTGTTTTTCCTTCAGTCCAAATAATAGCTTTAGGCAGCTCGTTTTTTTGGATTTGAGACGGATTATCAGAACTGGTTAAACTAAATTTTGAATCACTGATCAAATCGGGATCAATCTTTTTCAGCCATCTTAAAAAGTTCAAATAGATTTGATCATCTTTTCCTCTTATCGTACCAACGAAGTCAATTCTACCTCTAATGATCTTTCTAAAAGAGTCTGAATTCCTTTGAAAACGGTGCTTTTTATCTTTCCTCCAAAATTCAGCTTCTGTATTTTCAAGACCATATGTTTCCCATGCATGAAGCACTGCACGGATTTGCCGGATATACTTGCGGTTGATATTTAATTTTTCATTGACTGTAATTCCAGTAACTTCTTGGCGTTTATATCTGCTCTGTAACCTAACTTTTGATTCATTAACTAAAAAACCATTTTCTTCGATAATAGCTTTTAGCTCATCACCTAAAGTTAACTTTTCAGATTCTTTAGAAAACCAAATTAGACGAGATGGAAATCTTGATCTAGACGTAGAAAATGTAATGTCATCCGCATACCTCGTATAAATACACTGATATTTCTTAGCTAAACGCTGTAGCTGAGAATCTAGTTTTGCACAAATCATATTTGAGATGATTGGTGATGTGGGTGCGCCCTGTGGCAACTGATTCTCGTAACAGCAGATTTGTGCTAGGACTGTTGCAACTTCATCCGTACAGTTATATGGAGAACTTCTGAGAAGCCCCCGAACTCTGCCAAAGTTAATCGAAGGGAAAAAGTCTTTGAGGTCGATATTTAAAACATATCGCTGTCTAAGATGTTGCTTTGCATTGGTAACTATGCTTTTTTCAGCTACAAAACCATGTGTTGAGGGCTTAGGTCTATATACACTTTTAAGTACTTGATTCAATTTTCGTTGAATAATCTTAAGAGGTGTCTTAGGAGCAAGAATTGCTCGACTTCCTCCAGATTTCTTCGCAATTTCAAACGCTCTGTATGCTTTTTCTTGCGGATAAATGTATAGATGATACCGAAGCTGATAATCACTAATCTGAAGCAACGCTGCAATATCTTCGCGTGTTTTCAATTTTCGGAAGAGGTCTTTTAGTTCATCTTCCGAAAGACTCAGAAAAGTCGTTCCCATTTCATTAAATAAAAATTGAAACGTTAGATACCCGCAACATATTCCAACCTAATACGCCCCAAGGAAAAGCTTGGGAAGGTCAATAGCGCGACATGTATATATGCCGTCCCTTAGAACATTACCGCCGCAGGATCAACAGCGAGAATCAATTTTGTACGAGTACCTAACTATGCAAGTATAGTCCAAGAAAAAGCTCTTGTCAGGATTTAGTAAAACTACGCTGAACTCATGGCGCTTTGCAATTAGCCGTTACTAGAAGGCTAAAAATTTTGCTTTTTAGCTTTTTAATGCTTATCCGTCTAAGCTTCCATCTTTTCTTATTTCAGTCGGTAGTTGCAATTGTGAGTTGGACGGCTTTTGTACGGTTGCGGCGAGGTCGATGCCAGTGGTTTGGCGGAGTTGCTCGATGAAGGTGGCGAGTTGGGTGGCGGTGTTGGCTTTGCTGCTGTCTACCAGGGTGACATTTTGCACAGTGACATCGGGCACAGCGGCGGTGAGGGTTTTTAGCAGAGTTTCTAAGCGTTGCAATAGATAAATATCACGGGCATTGGAACCCGCATCGCGCCAAGATTCGGCAAGGCGCAGGGTGCCTTCGGCTCTGGCTTTGCCGTCTTCCAGGATTTTGGCGGCGTTTCCTTGTGCCTGGGCGATCGCCTGCTTAGATTGCGCTTCAGCAGGGGCGATCACATCGGCTTGTAACTGCTGTTTCACCTGCTTGATCCGCTCTTGCTGCACGGGCACTTCGGCTTGGATGCGGGCAAGCTCGGAGGCGATTTCGGCGATCGCTTCGGCAATCACGGCATCGCGCATGGTGGTTGCGTCAGTGAGGCGACGTTGGGCATCGGCTTTGGCAATTCCCAGATCGCGATCGAGACGGCTGAGGGAGGTGATTTTGCTATTTTCCGAGGTTTGAATGGCGGATTCGGCTTTTGCCTGGGCTTCTGCAATCCGGGAGTCCCGCAGCATATCTGCCTGCTGCTTGCGCCCGATCGAGTCGAGATAGCGGACATCATCGGAAATATTTTGGATTTGCAGCGTATCTAGCACCAAGCCCAATTTTTCCAGGTCATCTTCGGCTTCATCCAATAAGCTTCTGGCAAAGGCGATTTTGTCTTCATTCACCTGTTCGGGTGTGAGGCTGGCAAGCACACCGCGCAGATTGCCTTCCAGGGTTTCCTTTGCCATTTGTTCAATTTCGGCGCGGCTTTTGCCCAAGAGGCGCTCGATCGCATTGTGAATTGCGGGTTCTTCCCCGGCAATTTTGATGTTAGCAACCCCTTCCACCTTCAGCGGAATGCCGCCTTTGGAGTAAGCATTCGCAACTTTTAGATCAATAATCATGTTGCTCAAATCCATCCGCAGCGCCCGTTCTAGCAACGGCACCCGCACACTGCTGCCGCCTTTGACTAAGCGATAGCCGACTCTGCGACCATTGGCAAGCTCGTGGGAACTTCCGGCAAAAATCAAGACTTCATTGGGCTGACAAATGTAATAGAGGTTGCGGATGACGAATAAACCCGCGCCCGTTCCCAAACCCAAAATTCCCAGTAGGGCAATGATCGATTCAAACATGGTTGCTCCTATGATGGTTTTTAATGATTTTTGCGATCGCGCTGGCGGTTGAGGGTCGAGGCTACGTCAATACCCAAAGTTTGATCGACGCGATCGAGAAACTGCCGGACGATTTCGGGATAGACATTCATCAGGCTGGCGAGGGTTTTGCCATCCCCATTGTCGATGACGTTGATGTTTTCCAGATGCAGCCGGTTGGGAATTTTGGCAGCTTCTTGCAGCACCATTTCAATTTGCTGAATCAAAAACACTTCTGCCGCATCCACGCCCGTTTTTTGCCACACCTCCGAAAGCATATCGTTGACCAATGCCGATGCTTTGGCGTTTTCTGAGAGTTCGGCGGCGGCTCCCTTGGCGTAAAAGGTTTTGGCTTCGCGATCGGCTTCGGCAGGTAATACTTGATCGGCTTCCAAACGCAACCGTTCTAGCTCTGCCCGAACCGTCTGAAACGCCTGTTCAGCGCGTGCCCTGGCTTCCTTCTCGGCGGCTTTGGTGCGTTCTTCTTCCGATCTCGCCTGTTGTTCTAGTTCGGCTTTCACCTTTCGCAGTTCGTTTTGCCGTTGCTGAATGATCGCGAGTGCCTGGGATTTGGCAACTTCAGACTGCTGTTGACAGTCGGCTTCAATCCGGTCTGCCTGACTCAACGCTGCGGCTTCGGCAATTTCGGCATCGCGAATAATCTGAGCGATGCGTTTACGCCCGATCGATCGCAGATAATCTACGTCATCCGCTACATTTTGAATCTTAAACGTATCGAGTTGCAGTCCGAGCTTGACCAAATCACGGGTGACATCTTGAGCAATCCGTTCGGCAAACTGGAGGCGGTCTTCATTCACTTGTTCTGGAGTCAGCATGGCGACAACCCCGCGCAGATTGCCTTCCAGGGTTTCTCGTGCCACACGGGCGATTTCCGAGCGATCGCGATCCAAAAAGCGCTCGATCGCGTTGCCCACAATCGCCGGATCGCTAGAGGTTTTGACATTGGCGATCGCCTGAATGTGGAGCGGGGTACCGCCCTTAGAGTAAGCATTTTTAACTTCCACGGTCACAGGCATACTGGTGACATCCATTCGCTTCACGGTTTCCAAAATTGGAATCGCGATCACCCGTCCGCCAAAAATCACCCGATAGCCCACATCTTCCCCTTCTTTGGTGCGGTGCTTGCGACCCGACAAAATCAAAATCTCGTTGGGGTTGCAGATTTGCATGAAGCTTTTGATAAACCAGGCGATCAAAATTACTCCGGCGATCGACAGCGCGATCGCCGGAGCCGTCAACCAGCCTGATTCATTCGTATCCGGCGCAGCGGATGGGGTGGATTCAGCCTGGGCAAGTTGCACCGTCACGCGATCTGGCGCTTGGGCAATAGGAATGGGAGAGCGGTAAGGAGCGTCATTCATAGGGATGAGGGGTAGGGGACAGATTTCGAGTTTCGGGTTTCAGAAAAGGTCGGAGTCACAATTCATCGATCTATTGATTGATCTACCTTTTCTTCGCTGATTATTCCTGATTAGATGTCAAACTAGCAGCCGACACAACCCACAGCCGATTTTGGTCGATGCCCACGACAAGTACCTGTTCACCCGTCTGAAATTCTCTGGCTTCGTCGGTGTAAGCAATCAAATCGAGAATGCTGCCTTTGATGTGGAGCCGCACTTTGCCTCGGCTGGTGGCATTGAAGGGCACCTCCACAGTTCCAGCGATGCCAACCAGATCCGCAGAGCGCACGAGACTATCTACTTTCTGGTGGCGTAGGGCGCGCAGACTGCCTGATACTAGCCCACCACAAAGAATACCCATAAGGACAGCCGCGATCGCCACGATTACCGCAGGCAATGGCACCGCCAGATTAGACAATATCAGCCCCGTTAGCCCAAAAAAGCAAATGCCAAACGTCCAAAACTTGAGGCTTTTCATCACCCCCAGCCAACCCCAGTGATTAGGACGGCGCGGCAAAACGCGATCGCCACCCGTGCGATCGCCATTTCCTGGATCGACTAGCTCAACATCTGTGTCCAGAGAAACCGCCAGACCAGCTTCCTGATCAAAATCGTGATCTAAGTCATGATCAAAGTCATGATCAAAGTCAAAATGATCGAGTCCTCCCAGCATTGCCAGAAGCACAAACACCCCCCCGATCGCCAAACAAACCCCGTAAATTGTCAGCATTGCGGCAGGTTCAATCAAAAATCACTTTTATCTTGGCATTCCTATCAGCCAAAATTCAGATTTGGCACGATTTTTAATTATTCTCTGCCCCCATTTTCCGCCCTATCGCCCATCGCCTATCGTCTAATTCGCAGCACATAGGGGGCTGTGCGGTTTTTGGCGTAGGAACTGACCCAAACTTCATACTTGCCAGCCAGCCATTGCCCGGTAACCCCCGGATTTTTGCCCACAAAATCATCGTTGCACCAAACACCGCCCGATCCTCGAATCGCGATCGCGGTATCCTCTGAGCTTTCCACCAAAATGCTAAGCGACTCAGTAAACCCTTTTAAGACAATCGTATGAGACGGCACGGAGCTTACGAAGCCTGTGCAAGGTCCGGTAGGAGTGGCGGCTCGTCCGGTAATTTCATTCACTGGCGTGGAGCCGCCCGTATTGCCACGCAGTTCAACGGGAGAAAACTGGGGGCTAAGATTGACGCTGGCTGGCTGAGATTGGGCGATGTAAGCCCAGCCATTCAGCGTCGTGGCAACACCAGCGATCGCCACCAAGCCCCTTTTCCACGGCGATCGCTTCCACGGCGATCGGTTGAAAGGTCGGTTGAAATTGATTAGGGTTGCCATGATTTATACTCGTTCAACTGCTAACTCCTGATGACGACAGCGCCAACAGAGAGTTCCTTATTGGGCAATTTCCAACGCAGCTTGCAGTCGAGCCACATCCCAACCCCGTTGATGCAACAGCAGCCAAGACTGGATGAGGTCAGGTCCTTTTGTTTCCCCGGTGAGGGCAACGCGCAAAATCGGCTTCAGTTGACCTTCTTTACGCCCTAAATCTTTGGCAACCTGCTTGATAATCTCTGGGGCATTAGTTTCTGTCAATGGACTGTGAGCCGGAATTGCCGCCGCAATCCCTTTAATCACAGCGGCACAGCCTTCTTGCTGCAACTTCTTTGCGCCGTCTTCGTTGATCGAGGCATCGGACACAAATAGGTAGCGCGTCATGGCAACGGCATCGTCTAAGCGAGTCAGGCTGGCACCTACCAAGGCGGTGACTTGCTCCAGCCAAGGGCGATCTCCCGTCCAGTCAAATTCGTAGTTTGCTTGCCAGTAGGGAATCAATAAGTCGGTTAACTCGCCAACAGGCATGGGATGGATATACTGACTGTTGAGCCAGGTGAGCTTGTCCCAATTGAATTTGGCTCCGGCTTTGTTGACGCGATCGAAGCTGAATTGTTGAGCAGCCTCTTCTAGGGTGAAAATTTCTTGAGTAGAATCGAGTGGCGACCAGCCCAGCAGAGTCATATAGTTGACTAATCCCGGCGCAACGTAGCCCATTTGCTGAAAGTCTGCAATGGAGGTCACCCCGTCTCGCTTAGAAAGTTTTGCGCCTTGCTCATTTAGAATCAGCGGCGTGTGCCCAAATTCCGGCACCGTCGCACCCAACGCTTCATACAGCAGAATTTGCTTGGGCGTATTGGCGATGTGATCTTCGCCGCGAATGACGTGGGAAATCGCCATATCAATGTCATCCACGACAACGACGAAGTTATAGAGCGGCTGACCAATGCTGGTTGCAGAAGCGGCGCGGGCAATCACCATATCGCCGCCCAGATCTTGCCCCTTCCAAGTCATGGTGTGATGCACTAAGTCGTTCCACTTAATTTCGCGATCGCCTTCAATCTTGAATCGAATGACCGCAGTTCGACCTTCCGCTTCATAAGCCGCCTGTTGCTCCGCTGTCAAATTTCGGTGACGATTATCATAGCCCGGTGCTTCACTGCTTGACTTCTGAGCTTCTCGCATTGCCTCTAGTTCTTCCGGCGTGTCGTAAGCGCGATATGCCAAGCCCTTATCCAGCAATTCTTGAATTTTTTGACCATACAATTCCAAGCGCTGACTTTGAAAAAAGGGACCTTCATCCCAGTTCAACCCCAACCACTGCAAGCCTTCTGTAATATTGTCGGTAAATTCTGGCTTGGAGCGCTCTAAATCAGTATCTTCAATCCGCAAAACAAAAGTGCCGCCGTGGTGACGAGCAAACAGCCAATTAAAAACGGCAGTCCGAGCCGTGCCAATGTGGAGGTTACCAGTGGGACTAGGAGCAATACGAACACGAACAGTCACGGCAAGACTCTCAAAAATTGTAGTCTTCCTATGATATCTGAACTTTGCCAACCCGCCCAGCCTCTTCCGGTGCATAGGTGGTAACACGGGCGTAGCATTGGGCAGTTGCTTGAATGGTGACGAAATTCGCTGTGACCTAAATCTGCCCCTACGCAATCACACGTGGAACATTTGGAGAACGACACGCGCTTAGTGTGGGTGATTCATCCCGATCAGAAATATGTGTTGGTCTACCATACGCCCGAACCAGAAAGTCTGCTGCGTCCTCAAGATGCGCTAGAGGGGGGCGCGATCGTTCCAGGGTTTTCGATGTCGGTTGCTGAGTTGTTTGAAGAGTGGGTTTTTAGCGATCGCCCACAAACCCTTCATCACATTCAACATCATGACTTACTGCTCATTCAGCAGCAAGAATAAAATGAAACGGGATCGACGAGGCTCGAACTCGCAACTTCCGCCGTGACAGGGCGGTGCTCTAACCAATTGAACTACGATCCCACGCAGCCCCTCTTTTAGAGGTGACCACCATTGTGCCAATTGCTAGCCCATTTGTCAAACATTCAGCAAGTTTTTTTTGGATTTGCGGAATCAAGGGGCGAAAAGCGCGATCGCCCCAAGCATTCACCTTATCCATTAACCAAACGCTCGGATATCGCCGTAATGGTTAATCGCATACTGCACTTGCAGCAGCAACCGCACATTTTCAGTGGGAGGGCTAGCTTTGTGAAAGCAGCAGGGGTCTTCTGCAAACCCGAAGCCTGCGTCTCCACAGAATGTAATCACGTTTTCGGTGCCATATTGATCGATCAACTCCTGATCGGGAATCGATGCACACCGCTGCCCTAAAATTTGATGAAGCAATGTTTTATGACGGTGAGTCCCTGAGATACAAACATGAGGACCTCCAGAAGCATCAACAGCATTGATATAGAAGAAAAACTTAATGGAGCAATAGTCGTCTAAATCATAGTGAAACACCTGAGCTTGATTGGTCTGCTCTTTGAGGGTTGATGATGCAGGAAAACTCCACAACAACTCGCTGCCAATACAAATGGGTTTTGCGCCCAAAAATTTTGCCGCGATCGCTAACAGCGTCGGATCGTGGATCAGTTTTTCCACAGCAGCACAGTCTTGGGTCGGGTAGCTACATACCATAAACTGCTTTCCTAGCTTTGCCTCAACGGCTGACTTATCTGCAAGGCAAAACTGTAGATTGGGATCGCGATCGCCTAGACAAAGGGCTGTGTCCGCATAATCTAAAATTTCCTGCACGAGATCAAGAGATAACTCAATCCCAGAACAATAGCCATTTTTATGAATCGCCATCACGACGGCATCGATATCAATAGGCTGAATAGTTGAACAAGCGATCGATTGAATTTTGTAAGACTTCCCAGTGATTTGGTACAGCCTACTCATTAAATTGCGCAATAACTCAATTCGGCTAATCTTTCGCATGAGAAATAGCTTTGGATTGCGCCGAATATGGTGATAGCTGCCGTGAAAATATTTTGATAGCTGTGATAAAAAGCGTTCTGAAAAGACTCGTTCTGAGACATTTTTTATCCGCTGATATGACAAACCAACCATAATTAAAGTCCTTTTCTGGAAATTTTTGAGAATGCATTCATAAAAAACCGCATCTAGATGTGGACACCCAGATATCTGACAAGCAACGTGTTTGCTTATTGCAATGATTGCTTTAAGACTGAAAAGATTTGTTTGAAAACTTAAAACTATTTACGTTAATTAGTTTTTAAGCGTTTCAAGTTATGCAAATCTTGTTGCTCTTAATAATGAATATTGGGCTATGAAATAGAAGGCACAAACAGAGACTTCAGAAATTAAAGGATTTGCTAAAAACACAAGTAACTCAGTTTTATTTGTGAAATATTGAACCCTTTATTTAGGTCGTGAAACTAGCGCGATCTAGGCACGAGTATTACTCAACTATTTTTATTCGATCGATCATCAAATAGCTATAGCTTTCTATTAGCTTTATCTTTCTTTGGTGTGTAGGGGTAATTCTTTAAAGAAGCTATGAAGTTTCACGGAGCTATTTTTTAACACCCCTGCGAAGCTACGTAAGTAATTTTGCGATACATAATGAAGATCTCGCTTTATGGTAGGGTTCCAGCCAGAATTAATGTTTGAATCTACGAACCATGATCATTCGAGATGCGGTAGAGGCAGATTTGCCTGCGATCGTTGAAATTTACAATTCCACAATTCCTTGCCGCTTAGTCACCGCCGATATGGAAGAGATCTCTGTAGAGAGTCGCCTGTCGTGGTTTCACAGTCACACTCGCGATCGCCGCCCATTGTGGGTAGTCGATCCCAGCCTGGAACAAGCAATGGAGTGCAATGCTTTGGAGGATGAGATTCGCTGTGACATTGCCGGATGGTTAGGCTTTCAATCTTTTTACTCTGCCCGCAAAGCTTACGATAAAACGGCGGAGCTAAGTATTTATATTTCTCCCCATTATCGGCGGCAAGGCATCGGGCGGATTTTACTGCAAGCGGCGATCGCCCAGAGTCCCGCGTTAGGCATTAAAAACCTGGTGGGCTGCATCTTTGCCAACAATGAACCTAGCCTCAAGTTATTCAAAAACTTTGGCTTTGAACAATGGGGCTACCTGCCCGCGATCGCCGAGTTTGAACTAGAAACCAGCGACTTAGTGATTTTAGGGCGGCGCTTGAGCCGTTGATTTTTTAAAGACGCTTACGCATAACCACGCACCTTAATAACCACGCACCTTAATAGGTAGAGTGCGTCATCATAAAGTGCGTGTCGGAATAAGCAGCATGACCTTAACAGAACAGTTTTTTTCGCAGTTACCAGCAGATGCTTGGGCAGGACTACGGCGAACCGATGAACTCTGGCGATCGTTGCGGTTAGGAACGTTACCCATCCCAACTGTCGTGCAAGAAAGTTCCGAATTGATAGAAAGTATTGATTGGGATGTGATTATTTGTGGCGGCACCTTGGGAATTTTGCTGGGGGCAGCGTTGGCGCAGCGGGGGTGGCGGGTGGCGCTGTTGGAGCGGGGCAATTTGCGGGGGCGCGATCAAGAGTGGAATATTTCTCGGCGTGAATTGGATGTATTTGTATCGCTAGGTTTATTGACCCCCGCTGAACTGGAGCAGGCGATCGCCACACACTATAATCCAGCCCGGATCAGCTTTCTGGGTGGGGATGAAGTGTGGGTGAAGGATGTGCTTAATATTGGCATCGATCCAGTTTATTTACTCGACACCTTAAAGCAAAAATTTCTCCAAGCAGGCGGACGGTTGTTTGAGCAAACGCCTTTCGTTGGCGCGATCGTGCATCCTAACGGGGCGATCGTGCAGGCGGGCGAACGGGAGTTTTCAACGCGACTGGTGCTAGATGCGATGGGGCACTTTTCGCCGATTGTGCAGCAGGCACGCCAGGGCAAAACGCCGGATGCTGTTTGTTTGGTGGTGGGCAGTTGCGCTACGGGTTTTTCAGCGAACAAGACCGGCGACTTGCTCGTTTCCTTCACGCCCATTCAAAATCAGTGTCAATACTTTTGGGAAGCGTTTCCGGCACGCGATGGACGAACGACTTACTTATTTACCTATGTGGATGCTCACCGCGATCGCCCCAGCCTGGAAGCCTTATTTGAAGATTACCTCCGCCTGATGCCCAGCTATCAGGGTGTGGAGTTGCCGCACATTCAACCCAAGCGCGCCCTATTTGGTTTTTTCCCTTGTTATCGCGACAGTCCCCTGCAACCCCGTTGGAACCGAATTTTACCGATTGGCGACAGCAGCGGCAGTCAGTCTCCACTGAGCTTTGGCGGATTTGGGGCGATGGTGCGCCACTTGCAGCGGTTAACCAATGGCATCGATCAGGCGCTACAGGCAGATGTGTGCGATCGCCGCGCCCTGTCTCTGCTCCAGCCCTACCAGCCCAATCTGTCTGTCACCTGGCTATTTCAGCGTACAATGAGCGTCCGCATGGATCAAAAAATTGCGCCCAATCAAATCAACAACACCTTATCCAGCGTGTTTAAAGGCATGGAAACCCTTGGCGACCCTGTGCTGAAGCCGTTTCTGCAAGATGTAGTCCAGTTTCCCGCCTTGTTCCAAACCTTGACCAAAACTGCCCTGACTCGTCCCAATGTCGTTGTTAGCGTCATTCCTCAAGTGGGCATTCCTGCCCTCGTGTCTTGGATGGGGCACTACGTGACCCTAGCAACCTACGCCGCCCTTTATCCGCTGAGTCAACCCCTGATTTCTCCCTGGCTGTCAACCCTTTCACCCACCTCGCAATACTACAGTCAGCGATGGCTTGATGCCCTTAAATATGGTTCTGGCAAAGATTATGACGAATAATGTTTGCACCACATTTTTGGTTGAAATTGAGCTAAGGAGCAGGGGATGGAGAATCAAAGCAAGCGATCGCATCCACTCCCTTAAGCAACGTTGAAATTGAGCAACGTTGAAACTCATAGGAAAACTTAAACAGAGGGAATCAGACAATGAAAAGTATTGAACCGCTCACAATAATCGAACTAGGAAATCCAAAATTGCGACAACTGGCAGAGGTCATTCCTGTTGAGATCGCGCTGCAACCCGAATCTTTACTGAATCTGAAGATTCAAACGCTGATGGATGCATTGCTGCTGACCCTAGAGCGATCGAATGGAGTCGGAATCGCTGCCCCGCAAGTGGGCGAACCGGTGCGGCTATTTATCGTGGCATCTCATCCAAATCTGCGTTATCCCACTGCGCCAGAAATGGAGCCTACGCCAATGATCAATCCGCGCATTGTTGACCACTCCCTCACAACCGAAAAAGGGTGGGAAGGCTGCCTCAGCGTTCCAGGCATTCGGGGCTTGGTGCCTCGCTACCCCACCATTCAAGTGGAATATACCGGGCGAGATGGACTGATTTATCAGCAGACGTTCACAGATTTTGTCGCCCGGATTTTTCAACACGAACTTGACCATTTGAATGGGATTGTTTTTCTCGATCGCGTTGAAACGACTCAAGACCTCATGAGTGAACAAGAATATCAGACCCAAATTATCGGGAGCGACTCATCTAAAGAATAAATAACGTCCGCCAATCACAAACAAAAACATACCATATAGCTTTTTCATCATTTCGCTGCTAATGAAAGGCTGATTGGCAACCAACGCCCCAAATAAGTTGCCAATTAACAGCCCGATCGCAATATACAACGCGTGCCACGGGTTCAAATTGCCGTTGCGATGATAGACGATCGCGGCAAACAATCCAATCGGCAAAATTTGGGCAGCCACAGAAGTCCCTGTGGCAAACTTTTGATCCATGCCCAGCATCAACACCATCGCGGGAACCATAATCGCGCCGCCGCCAATACCAAACATCCCGCCTGCAACCCCCGCCACCAACCCAATCATCAAAAGCTGAACAATCACATTAGACATGGTGTTTCCTTCCGTATATTGATCCAAGCATCATGACGCTGGATGCCGGAGCGTAACCGGCTTAACCATAGCTGGGCAGTTTAGCTAAAAAAAGTGTTGTAGCAAACAGCAATTTTCTCTAGCCAACTCTTACTTTATAGGGATGCAATCGCATCAAGCCAGTCGGTATCTTGGACAAATTAGCCTTTTATTCAGGAAAAGTGGGCGATGAAGTGGCGAATGGGTCGGCAAAGCAGCAATGTGGAAGATCAGCGCGGAGGTGGAGTTGGCAAAGCCGTTGCAGGCGGCGGCATTGGAACGATCATTCTCGCCATTGTTGTAACATTGCTGGGCGGTGATCCAAGCATCGTTTTGGATCAAGCTGCCAACAATCCACCTGTTTCCAATGCGCCTCCGGGTGGCAAAGCGCCAGCGCCAACCCAAGAAACTAAGTTTGTCTCTGCGGTGCTTGCCCAAACAGAAGATGTGTGGAATGAGCAGTTCCAGGCTTTGGGACGAACCTATCAGGAGCCAAAGCTGGTGTTGTTTTCGGGCGCGGTCAGTTCTGCTTGTGGTGTGGCACAGTCCTCTACGGGTCCGTTCTATTGCCCTGGCGATCGCAAAGTGTATCTTGACACCAGCTTCTTTCGCGATATGAAAACCCAGCTTCAATCACCGGGCGATTTTGCCCAAGCCTATGTGATTGCCCATGAAGTGGGGCATCATGTGCAAAATCAGCTTGGCATTCTACCCAAAGTGAATCAACTCCAGCGGCAAGTCAGCAAAACCGAAGCCAATCAGCTTTCGGTGCGAGTTGAGCTTCAGGCAGACTGTTTTGCCGGGGTATGGGCAAACCAAGCAAATCAGACCAAACAAATTTTGGAACCCGGCGATATTGAAGAAGCCTTAAATGCGGCTAGCCAAATTGGGGACGATCGCTTACAAACCCAAGCAAAGGGCTATGTGGTGCCCGATTCCTTCACCCACGGCAGTTCTGCTCAACGAGTGCGCTGGTTTAATCGTGGCATCCAGTCGGGTAGCCTCAAACAGTGCGACACCTTCAGCGCCTCAAAGATTTGATAGCTGCCTTAAATAACAGGTAAACAGCTAATAGCTAAAGAACTGTTACAGTTCCCTCAAAAGTCCATAGAAGGGGGCAGGCTCAGTGATAGGATTCCCGTAAAACATTGAGAGAAATAATCCAATGGCAGACACTCTTACTGGACAACCTCCCATTTTTGGGGGTAGCACGGGTGGACTACTGACGAAAGCCCTAGTTGAAGAAAAATACGCAATCACTTGGACAAGCCCAACCGAGCAGGTTTTTGAAATGCCGACTGGCGGGGCAGCCGTCATGCGGGAAGGTGAAAACCTTTTATACTTGGCTCGAAAGGAGCAATGTCTGGCGCTGGGCGGGCAGCAATTGCGGAAGATGAAAATTATGGATTACAAGATCTATCGCATTTTTCCCAATGGAGAAGTGCAATATCTGCACCCTGCCGATGGCGTTTTCCCTGAAAAAGTCAATCCTGGTCGTGCAATGGTCAACAACGTTAGTCGCAACATCGGCAGCAACCCTGATCCAGCCAAGCTGAAATTTAGCGGTGTCGCTCCCTACGAAGCATAGTTTTTGAGTGAACAATTAATTTAACCCCCAGGTTTAAATGTCTGGGGGTTTTTTGATTATTTTAGGGTCGCAACTTAAAGAGCCTAGAACTAACCAGATTGCCTAAGACCAGATTACCTAAGACCAGAGTGCCTAAGACTCCAAATCTGGCTAGGCAATTCTTGGCAAAATCGAAATTCTGATTCGTCTTCAATCCTGACGATAAACCTATTCCGCACATGATTCATCGTTTTGAGTATGATGGAGTGAGTTGATGAATCTATCTTTAAGTAAGAGCAATCCAAGCAAGAGTAGCAAAAATATTTGTTTCAAGTAAATTTCTCTACTAGATGAAAAAGTAGTGCTGTAAGTAACCTAAATTCTAAGAAATGTCTGGAGCAGGAATTGTAAAGATGAAAAGGATGCGGAGGAGTGCGGCTAAGCGGCTAAACAGAGATCTCCTGTCAAGATAGGCAGAAGAATTGCCCTGCCCGCCTTAATCTCTTTGATTGCGCCAGCATAACATTTACAATTAGAAATGTTGTTAGAACACGGCACCAGGATTTTTAATCTTCTGCACGACAAATCTCGCTTCAATCGGCGAAAGCAGCACGACTTCCCTTGGGTAACGCTAGAAGGTGGTCATCAACAGTTTGTCGCATTTAATCTAGAGAGCAATTATGAAAGACCTCACTCGGTATCGCAACATTGGCATCTTCGCTCACGTAGATGCGGGCAAAACGACCACAACCGAAAGAATCTTGAAGCTAACCGGCAAGATTCATAAAATTGGTGAGGTTCACGAAGGCGCGGCGACAACCGATTTCATGGAACAGGAGCAGGAGCGCGGCATTACAATCCAATCTGCGGCGACGACCTGTTTTTGGAATGACCATCAGCTAAATATCATTGATACTCCAGGGCACGTAGACTTTACGATTGAAGTCTATCGATCGCTCAAAGTATTAGATGGCGGTATTGGGGTGTTTTGTGCATCGGGTGGAGTGGAGCCACAATCTGAGACGAACTGGCGTTATGCCAATGATTCTGAAGTGGCGCGCATTATCTACATCAACAAGCTCGATCGCACAGGTGCAGATTACTACCGCGTGGTGAAGCAAGTTGAAAAAGTGCTTGCCGCTAAACCAATGGTCATGGTGTTGCCTATTGGCGTTGAAGAGCAGTTTTCGGGCGTGGTTGATTTGCTGACCCGCAAAGCGTGGGTGTGGGATAACTCTGGCGACCCCATGAACTATGAGATCACAGACGTTCCCGCAGATATGAAAGAGGACGTAGAAAAATGGCGTGAGCAACTGATCGAACTAGCGGTTGAGCAAGACGACACTCTGATGGAAAAATATCTGGAAGGGGTGGAGTTAAGCATCGAAGAAATTCAGCGCTGTATTCGTAAGGGCACTCGCGATCTGGCATTCTTTCCGACTTACTGCGGCTCATCATTTAAAAACAAGGGCGTGCAGTTGGTATTAAACGCAGTGGTTGATTACCTGCCCAACCCCATGGAGGTAAAACCTCAGCCAGAAGTGGATTTAGAAGGTGAAGCAACCGGTGATTTTGCAACAGTTGACCCAGAAAGACCGCTGCGAGCACTTGCTTTTAAGATCATGGATGATCGCTTTGGAGCATTGACTTTCACCCGGCTATATTCTGGCACGTTGTCGAAAGGTGACACGATTCTCAACACTGCAACGGGTAAGACTGAGCGGGTTAGCCGATTAGTTGAGATGCACGCCAACTCTCGCGAAGAAATCGACTCGGCGCAAGCGGGCGATATTATTGCGATCGTGGGCATGAAAAATGTGCAAACGGGACATACACTCTGCGATCCTAAAAATCCTGCCACGTTGGAGCCAATGGTCTTCCCTGACCCGGTCATCTCCATTTCTGTCAAGCCGAAAACTAAAGGCGGCGATGAGAAAATGGCAATGGCGCTGATCAAAATGGTTCAGGAAGATCCCTCCTTCCACATGGTGACGGATGAGGAAAGCGGCGAGACTATCCTGAAGGGGATGGGTGAACTGCATCTAGATATCAAGGTAGATATTCTTAAGCGGACGCATGGCATTGAAGTGGAAGTGGGTAAGCCCCAAGTTGCCTATCGTGAATCCATTACCAAGCGTTTGGAAGATAGCTACACTCACAAGAAACAGTCCGGTGGTTCGGGTCAATACGCCAAAATTGATTATGTGATTGAACCGGGCGAACCCACTACGGGCTTCCAGTTTGAATCGAAGGTGGTAGGGGGTAGTGTGCCTAGAGAGTATTGGCCTGCGGTTGAAAAAGGCTTTGAGAGCAGCATTGGCAGGGGCGTGTTGGCTGGGTTCCCTTGCGTAGACTTGAAGTTTACCTTGCTTGCCGGTGGGTTCCACCCGGTTGACTCCTCCGCGATCGCCTTTGAAATTGCGGCAAAAGCTGCCTATCGCCAAACGATCCCCAAAGCCGGACCTCAACTACTTGAACCGATCATGAACGTAGACGTGTTTACGCCGGATGACTACATGGGCGATGTGATTGGTGATCTCAACCGTCGTCGTGGCATGATGAAATCTCAGGAAACCGGCGGCATGGGTGCCCGAATTAAAGCCGATGTACCCTTAAGCGAAATGTTTGGCTACATTGGTGACCTTCGCACCATGACCTCTGGGCGGGGGCAATTTTCCATGTCGTTCTCCCATTACGCGCCTTGCCCTAGCAATGTAGCGGAAGAAGTGATCAAGGAAGCGAAAGAGCGTCAGGCGGCTGCTTCCTAGAAGTATCTGCAAGTTATCATCCGCGATCGCAGTTGGTTTTCAATGAACTGCGATCGCGGTTTTTTAATGGGCGGAATGCTGTGAACAGGTTTATACCGTTTTGAGTTTTGGGTTTTGAATGGTAGAAGTTTTACTCAGCTACGGTTTCAAGCTCAGATCTGTCGCGTCCAGAAATAAGCAGAGCAATTCTCAGAAATCTAACGCGGAGCAGTCTTACCACTTCATAGAAAAGGGCATGGAAAGCCATTCGCTAGGGCTGAGTCCAAGCGGGGTGAGCGAGCAGAGAGGAGATCATGCGAACCCCGCGAAGCTGATTAGAAAGTGGCAAATGTCCTCTGGGGGCGGTTAAATTCCAGGTGAATTCTTGCGGATAGCGCGTCCAGGTGTTGCCGTCTTTCCAACCAATTTTTGACCATAGCTTGATCCAATTTTTGCCCGCACCCAGCCAAATTTCACGCTGTACGGAAAAGCCAAATCTTCCTTCAGAGTGAACGAGCCATAAAGCGTTGAGCGTTTGTAGGTCGATCGCCGGAAACTGCTCCACTTCCGTAAAGTAGATCCAATTGCGCTGCATGGCGGCGGCTCCTGCCAATTCACACATTTTTTCGAGGGTGAGTTTATCCGCCGCTTGAAAATCTTGTTGAGCAAGCAGCTTTTGCAGCGGGCGGTAATCAACGTTGGTCTGCGATCGCAGCGGCACCACACCTTCAGCAAAATGGGTTTGCAGAAAATCGGCACAAGCTGGAGACTCTGCCCGATATAAAACCTGATATGCCTGACCTGCCGCCAAATTGGGCAGGTTGCCAGTCATCAAACCCTCTCGCTGTTCAAACAAAAACTCCATCAACACTGACCATCCTGTTTCGCCTAGCTGCTCAAGCTCTTGAATTTGGGATAGCTGAGCTTTTTCTGGTGCCGCCTTCAAGGTCGCTAAGAGCGCTAAGGCATCGGGCGATGTCGAAATAGAAGCGGTTGCAGGATCGGTGGAAGAACTATTCATTGCAAGCATTATTTCAAGCAGCTTTGATCAAAAACAGGGGAAATCGCGTTTGAAATTAGACAGGCAAGACTCCAAATATCTTAAGCCAACCTCCATGCTATCTTGTGGCGATGATTTTTTGAATTGAATGCTTAAGTAACCGCGTTGAGAATTTGGCGAATAATCGCAGAAGTGGAGCTTGGCACTTCAATTTGCACTAGCTCAATGCGCCCCCCATAAGCTTGAACGGCAGCGGCTTCCGGCAAGGTGGCAATTTGATAATCCCCGCCCTTCACATAAATATCTGGCTTTAAGGCTTCAATCAGCCGGGTGGCGGTGGGTTCCGAAAAAATCACCACTGCATCCACGGGCTTCAATGCCGCCAATACCTCTGCCCGTTGCAGTTCTGGCACGATCGGGCGGGGGGGCGATCCGGCTGCTTGGGGCTTAATGCCGCGCACCGATGCATCGCTGTTTAAGCCAATCACCAGCGATCGCCCCAACAATTTAGCCGCCTGCAAATAGCGCACATGACCTGCATGAAGCAGATCAAAACAGCCATTGGTCAGCACTAACGGTCGCCACTGCTGCGGATCGGCGGCGATCGCCTGCTGAAGCCCTTCAACGGTATAGATACCCAAAGTCATTTGTTTAAACATCAATAGTTATGTTGGATGATGCTGAAAATCTAATTCTTCGCGAACAGAAGAAATATACTCTCTTCCAGTTAGATTCAACAACAGTCTCTGAGTCAGCCAAACGAGAGTTTAGGGCTAATTTGAGCAAAATTAAATGGGCAGAACAAATCGTACAATCTTCCTATGTATGACGATACCTGCCGATTTCTCGCTGAGCATTTCTCCGCCGACTTTGCCAGTTGGCTGATGGGAGAGTCAATTACTCTTACGGAGCTAAAACCCTCTGAACTCTCCCTCGCACCGATTCGCACCGATGCCCTGATTCTACTGGAGTCGAACGAATCCGTTCTGCACTTGGAGTTTCAAACTCGCCCCGACCCAGATATTCCATTTCGGATGTTGGATTACCGCGCACGAGTGTATCGAAAATATCCCAATAAGACCATGCGCCAGGTTGTGATCTATCTAAAGCAGACAGGCTCGGATTTGGTGCGGCAAACCAGTTTTCAGTTAGAGCAAACTCGCCATGAATTTGCAGTAGTTCGTTTATGGGAGCAACCCGCAACACTTTTTCTCCAATATCCTGGGTTAATTCCCTTTGCGGCGCTAGGGCAAAGTATAAATGCAGAGGAAACGCTACGCCACGCTGCTCAACTTGTGGAGCAGATTTCAGACCTCGCAACACGAGCCAACTTGATGGCAGCATCAGGGATTTTAGCTGGGCTAAAGTTAGAGGATGAGGTTATTTATCGCATATTGCAGAGGGACATCATGCAAGAATCCACTGTTTATCGTTCGATCCAGAAAGAAGAGAGGCGATCGATCGCACTCAATCTTTTACGGGGAGGCGTGACAATCAACCTGATTGCTTCTGCAACAGGGTTATCGATCGAGGAAGTCCAACAGCTTCAACAGCAAATGAGCGAGTCTCCACAAAGCTGAACCTGATCTGTGGGCGAGAAGTTGCTCGTGAAGATGCGGTACAACAACTCTAGTACAGCGATCGCCCCAACAATTTAGCCGCCTGCAAATAGCGCACATGACCTGCATGAAGCAGATCAAAACAGCCATTGGTCAGCACTAACGGTCGCCACTGCTGCGGATTCACCGCGATCGCGTGCTGAAGCCCTTCAACGGTATAGATACCCGAAATCATCTGTCACCATTGCAACGTCATAGGATATGGTGACAGAAATTGGAATCTCTAAACGATTTAAGCCTTTAATTAAATTGACTTCTGCGCGATCGCTCTACTCCTTTCACCCTTTTTCTTCAGGAATGCCGCCATGAACGAGCAATCAGCCGAGCTATTTGAAAAAATTCGCCAACAATTTGATAGCGCCCCCTATCCCAGCACACCTCTTGAGCAAAATCCCCAGGATGCCCATGATTTGCTGTACGCCCATAATTTGGTTACATCCCATTACCTCCGCAACCAAAGCTTAATTTCTACAGACGGCAAAGTTATTTTGGATGCTGGATGTGGTACGGGCTTTAAATCCTTGGTGTTGGCAACGGCAAACCCCGGAGCCAAAATTGTGGGCATTGATCTCTCCAAAGAAGCAGTTGACCTGGCAAAACAGCGGCTCCAGTTCTACGGATTTGAAAATGCCGAGTTCATTGTCGCGTCAATTGAAGCGTTGCCCAGCTTAGGCATGGAATTTGATTACATCAACTGCGATGAGGTTTTGTATTTACTACCCGATATTGCCAGCGGCTTACAGTCGATGAAAGCGGCGCTGAAGCCAGACGGCATTATTCGAGCAAACCTCCACAGCGCCACTCAACGGGTGGACTATTTTCGGGCGCAGCAAGTCTTCAAAATAATGGGGCTAATGGACTCTAACCCCGAAGAAATGGAGATTGAGATTGCTAGAGAAACCTTTGGGGCGTTGGAAGATTGGGTCAATCTAAAAATCAAGGTTTGGCAAGATCCCGCTCGACGAAAGGCGATAGAGTCAAAGGAATGGGTCTTGATGAACTACCTGTTTCAAGGTGACAAAGGCTACACCATTACCGATATATTTGCGGCATTAAGATCGGCTGACCTGGAATTTATTAGCATGGTGAATTGGCGAGATTGGGAAATCTTAGATTTGTTCAAAGATGCTGACGATTTACCGATCTTTTGGGCGATGAGCCTGCCAGAAGTCTCCACAGAGCAGCGATTACAATTATTTGAACTGTTGCATCCCATTAGTCGCCTGCTAGATTTTTGGTGTGGACATCCTGAGCAAGGGAAGTCTTTCGCGCCCGTGGGTGATTGGTCAGAAACCGACTGGCAAACGGCAACGGTTTACCTGCATCCCCAACTCAAAAACTCAAAACTGCGCGAGAACTTGGTTCACAGTGTTGAGAATCATCAGCCTTTCACCCTGGGTGGATATCTTTTAGGACAGGCAAACACTGCGGTGACCTTAGAAAGTGCAGTGGCGGCAACTCTGCTGCCGTTGTGGGATGAGCCTCAAACGGTTGCAGCGATGATAAACAGATCGCGTCAGATTCAGCCGCTTAACCCCGCCACATTAGAACCTCGCACTCCAACCGCAATCTTGAACGATTTGATGGCGCTGCTCACTCGGCTAGAAATCTTTCTCTACGTTCTTTTAGAATCCAGTTAACCCTGGCAAAAACCGAGAAACGTTAAAAAATCTGAGTAGCTGATATGAAAGTGTGGAAGCGTGGGTAACTTACGTTTATGGAGTTAGACACCGACCCCGCGCCCTTAAAGGAGAAATCTCATCATGAACACCACATTTAAAGCCAAGTTCCTCAGCCACCTGAACCAACGCAAAAAGAGCGACAAAGGCTTCACCCTGATTGAACTGTTGGTTGTCATCATCATTATCGGTATTTTGGCTGCCATTGCATTGCCCGCTTTCCTCAACCAGGCAAACAAAGCCAAGCAATCTGAAGGCAAAACTAACGTGGGTTCTTTAAACCGCGCTCAGCAAGCTTACTACTTGGAGAAGGGTGAATTTGCTCCGAATGCTGACTTTGGCAAGCTAGGCTTGGGCATTAAGACCGAATCGGGCAACTATAAATTTATCCTTATAGATGGAACTGGTGCAAACAATACGGCTGTAACCTCTACGGCTCAGCCTGTTGCGCCAAATGCTACGATCAAAGCCTACATCGGCGGTGTGAATGCCGGTACTATTGCTGCAACCAAAGAAGCTACAACCCTGACTGTGCTGTGTGAAGGTATTGATGCACCCATTTCAGGTGGACCAACGGGGGGTGATAAAGCAGCCTATGACATAGCGAATGGTCCTAAATGCCCTGGCACCTATAATGATGTGGCAACTGGTAAGCCCAGCGTGTAGTTGCGCTCTGCTTTGAATGTATAGTCTGTTGCTACCGCCGATTGAAAAACAGCGGGTAAGAAGTAGTTGCTTCTTGCTCGCTGTTTTTATAGTGAGTGGTAAGGTGTCCGTGGCAATAGAACTGACAAATTTCAGCATGACATTGAGGGTTCAACTGCGTAAGCCCTGAGCAATGATGAGTGAAATCTCGTCTGTAGTGCGTCACTATGACTGAGTTGATTGAACAGGTGACTCAATGGATGCCAATTTATTTCTTAACTCTTCAGATCAGCCTAAGAAGCTGGTATATGCCAAAATTACTCAGTGGAGAAGTAGCCGAAAGCTTGTCTGCTCATATTCCGGGATAAAGCAAGTAGAGGTTTGATTCGTCATATCTCCATCCCTTATTCGATTTGGTAAACTGAAGACAATCGATTGGGCTAAGTTGACCGATGACCATTGCGATTAACCCATCAGCACCACAAAAGTCACTCACTTTTGACGAGTTTCTCGCCCATCATGGTAGTGATAATCGCTATGAATTGATCGATGGAAAGGTGTTCGCCTTGGAACCAACAGGCTTGCATGAAGAGGTTGCAGCCTTCATTACCACCAAGATTTGCGTTCAGATCGACGAAACAGGCTTACCTTGGTTCATCCTTCAGAGGGGGCTGTTGCGCCCTTCTAACATGGGTATGATAGCATTTCGACCTGATGTTGCAGTGGTCGATAGAGATGAACTTACCCAAGAACTGCTGTGGTCTGATCAGTCAATTCTGACGTTAGGAAGTTCGATTAAATTTGTGGCGGAAGTGGTGAGTAGCAACTGGCAAAATGATTATGCCCTTGACACTCCCACGGCTGAAGCCAGTGGGATTCTTGGTTCAACGAAACCACTTAAACTAGATTCCTTGCAGTTTCTAGCCCAGAGGTGGGATTCTCCCCAAGCGTTACTTTCCGAGTGCCCCTCGGTAGTTGCATTTCTG
>JBGSWI010000173.1:0-32784 GCA_041752515.1 Leptolyngbyaceae cyanobacterium
CTTCTGAGCCATCAGCAGTAACCGTATTGGCTTACCGAATATTGGCAGGAAGAAGCAAGCCTCGTGGATCAGGGGCTGAAGGAAGACTGGCTGGAGCACTTGGGTGAGCACCCCTCTGCGTTAAACCTTAATGTACCGTAATGTCATCGTCAGGCTGGCATGCCCTAAAAATTCCTTCACCGCAAGAGGATCAACATCATTGTCGATCATGTCAGTCGCGATCGTATGGCGGAATTGATGAGGGGAGATGGCGTAAGGTTCACCTGCACAGGTCAAATACTTGCTCAGTTTGTTTAACGCTTTGCAAAAGGCACCATACATTAGGACACCCTGCTCAGTGCGAAAGAGATAGGACTCACCAAAGTGATCCAGAACAGTCTTCACTCGCTCATTTTGACGGAGAATCGCATCGACCACTCCATCCTCCGGTTCAGTTGGGATTTGGTGTTCCCGTCCTATCTTAGTAATTTCGGGGCGGATTTGAACCCACCAATCTCCGCCTCCATCCTGGACTAGACAACCCCCTTGATTGCGGGCATTAGGGGCTTTCAAATGAGCTAAGTCAGCAAAGCGCATCCCTGTACTCCGAAGAATCCGTATCGCATCCCAGAAAATGGGTTCTAGGATGGGCGGCTCAGATCCGTTAATGATCGCCTGAATCGCCTGATCCAGAAGAGGATCAAGTTGGTCCAAAACATCTGGAGGAATCGGACGAGGCAGTGGGGTTGCGGGTGAGGGAATGTCCTCTCTAAAGATTAAATCTTTGGGCGGACGGGGGCCGTCCCAGGCTGGAGAGTGAACCATGTAGTTCAACATGGCGCTGACAGCACCTAAGGAACTCTTGACCCAAACATCACTGTGCAGAGCTAAAATCTCTGGCAAAATGGCCTCAATGTGAAACCGTTTGATCGTCTCCAAATCGGCATTAATTGGCAGGTGAATCAAGACGCTTTTTAAGCGTGCTAACTGGGGAGCAAAAGTACCAGCCCTCCATCGGGGCAACTGTCGCCGCAGATAGCGCTTAATTTGCTGCCGCAAAGCTGGATTCTGAATCCAGGTAAAGTCAAGGATGTATTGGCCAGGATGTCGATGCTTAGGATAATCCGGCTTGAACCGCCGCATATCCCAGACATCCTGGTTTAAATCTTCATCTAAGGTCATAGTTAGTCTCACATTAATATGGGGTTCAAAGGGTGGGTTTTGGCGAACGATCGGGACTCCCCAATCCTCCAGAATCTGAACAAATTGCTCACTCGCCAGAGATTCATACCACCGATCCAAAGCGGAGTAACCCGCTTTTTCACACACCTCAGGAATGGAAAGTTTGCGATTGGTTTCGTCCTGCAACACGTTCAAGAGGCGGCTTTGGGCTCGGGTCCAGCCATCCTCATCCGGTCCTAAGCGTCGAACGCGAACGTGCAAGTTTTTGATCGCAGCGAGCACCTCTGGTCGTTGCAAGGCACAGTACCACAAGCCATAGGAGTACCCAGCCAACTGACAAACTTGAATAAGCGGAAGGTCACGATTCGCTTCATCTTGCAGCACTTCTAGCAGTCGTTTCTGCCCCCAAGTCCAGCCATCCTTACGGCGCTCCACTCGTTCCACTTGAATGCCATAGGCTTCAAGGGCTGCAACGAAACGCTCATCCTGGAGCACCTCGGTCCAAGAACTGGTTGAGCTATACCCTAACTGCCGACACAGTTCACCCGCTGTGATACTTGGGGTTTGTTGCAAAAAATCTAAAAACCGTTGCTGGGCTCTAGTAAACCCGTTGGCATTCCGACCGTTCCACCAAATCTCCATCCCAACCGCTTCAATGGCCGCCACAAAGCGTCGGCTCTTGAGGGCTCGAAACCAATAGGTGCAGTTTGGATACCCTGCCTTTTGACAAATCTCAGTGATGGATAATCGCTGGTTCGTTGGAGCTTGCAAAACATCTAGAATGTTTTGCTGAACTTCAGTCCAGCCATTCTCGTTGTACTCGCGGCGCTTGATTTTCACGCCTAGCGCTTCCAGATTTTGCACAAAGTATTCGCTTTCGAGGGCTTTGTACCAGAAATCATCCGAATAACCCGCTCGTTCGCAAATCTGGACAATCGGTAACTGCTGATTTGCTTCATCCTGCAACACCTGTAGAATCTTCTGCTCCGCTTTGGTTGGTCCTTTAGCACTCATCTCGTGACGTTCAATTTCAACTCCTAAACTCTCCACCGCTGCTTTGAATTGTGGATGCTCGAGAGCCCGGTACCAGTAGCTCAAAGAAAATCCGGCTTTCTGGCAGAGGTCCGTCAGGCTGAGGAGGCGGTTCTCCTCAATTTGCAATAAGTCAAGCAAGGTCTGGTGCAGGGAACGCCATGTTGGTCCGACCTTCGGTTCTCTTGGCTTTGCATTGATTCCCGTACGCTCAATCTCAACGCCCAAAGCCTCTACAGCTTCCTTAAACTGGGGATGTTCCAGTGCTCGATACCAAGCTTTCTTCTCATATCCGGCCTTTTGGCAAAGGTCAACAATATTCAGTTGGCGGTTTTCTGGAACTTGCAGGACCTCTAGAAACCGTTGGTGAGCTTTACCCCATTGCGGTCCTTGCATCGTCGCTTCCGCCTCTCCATTTGGCTTGCCGCGCATCACTTCAACCCCAAGTTCCTGAAGGGCTCTCCTAAACCGTACGTCTTCGATCGCACGATACCAGGGACCGTGGTTAGTAAATCCAGCTTTGCGACAAAGCTCAAGTCTAGTCAACTGGCGATTTTCTTCAGATTGCAAGAGGTTGAGAAATCGTTGCTGAGCATCACTCCACTGGGGCGGTTCAAGACTCACTTGAGCATGGACCCGATCTTTGTTCCGTTTTGCTTCCGCATCAAGGGCTTTGACAGCCTCTCTAAATTCAGGACACTTGATAGCGTGATACCAGGGTCCAGCAAAGGCAAATCCAGCCTTACGGCAGAGTTCAAGTTTACTCAGCCCATGATTTTCTTCGGATTGCAAAAGGTCAAGAAATTGCTGTTGAGCCCTAGTCCACTGAGGGGCTGGCGTGTTTGCGTTGGCGTCGCTTCGCATCTGATTCCTTTTTCTTCGTGAGATAGAGTTTGTATGCGACTTTGTTGTCCTCCTTGGTCAGATGTACATAGGTTTTCATCGTCGTCACAACGTTGGAATGACCTAGGCGATCTGCAATAAATTTCCAATCCACCGGTTCTCCTTGACTTAAGTAGGAGCGCACTAAATCCGTAGCATGGGTGTGACGTAACATATGAGGGTGAATTTTGATGCCTGATCGCTCAGAGTAGTAAGCGAACATTTCATTCACGGCTGACTGGGTCAGTGCCCTTCCAAAGGTGCTCTGCCCCTCTCGATTGACAGCATTCTTTTTCAGCACTAACCACAAATAGTCCGAACAATAATTCGTGTTCAGCCACACCTCAGAGACGTAGATATCTAGGAAACCAAAGATTTCGGGAGGAAGGTGAACAAAACGGTCTCGCCCATACCCCGCTTTTGCCCGTGAACCGTTTTCATTGTCCGACCGGAATCGGACATGAATCCCCTGAGACCCAAAGTCCAAATCCTCCATCCGAATTCCCAGCAACTCACCACAGCGGAGTCCAGTTTCCTTCAAAGTGACCCCTATTAGTCGGTCACGAAATCCAGCAGGGTCGCTGTTGGGGCTAGTGCCGATGTGAATTCGCTGGATAAACCGTTCAAAGTCATCAGGCGAAACTGTTTTGGGCTGCGACTTGATGGCTTTCAATTTAAAAGCTAGCCGCTGCACAGTTTGTCTCCCACGACGACGAGTATGTGCCAGCAGATCCTGATCCGCAGAGGCCGCCCAGTTTCTGGGGACTTCCTCATAAATCACAGGAGACACGGTGAGGTGCCCATGACGAACCAGCGATTTATATAAACTCGCTACAGCATGAAGAATTTGATTAATCGTCGAGCGTTGCAGCGGCTCGAACTGGTTGCAACCGGAACGATACGAATCGGATAACCAGAGAACAAAATCACCTAGATCGGAGGACTTGACCTCCAAAACGCCCAATTGTTTTTGATAAAGGAATCGATAATACCAACGTAATTTGATGCAGAACCCACGGACGGTCCCAGGGGCACATCCAGTCCTTACTTTCTGATCAACTAGTTGTCTCACCTCAGGAATAAAGTCTAGGCTCTGATCGACCAAATAAAATCGATCTTCCTGGTTTGAAATTACAGCTTTTACCAGCCTAGGGAAAATTTCCATCATCACCATCGTTCATTTATCGGTAGCGATTTAGTCTTCTCTTGAAGAGATTTCTCCTGTTTTTGCAGAGTCAGCAACTCCTCTTCAAGAATTTTTCTAGAAAACGTCTAAATCCATATCTAAGCTGATAGATAATCAGTTAGCCTTACTAAGTTAAGCCAATCTCAAAACCAAAGCTTACTTCATAAAAAACTAATAAAAGACCTCCAAAGAGAGCTAAGTAGACTAAACTAAGATTACGATTCAGCCGAATTCACAGTCGTTGTTTTCGTTTTTACAAAAAAACAAGTTTCTCATTAAAAAATCAAAACAACGACTGAACAAGCTTGAATAATACATCGTTTATTTCGTTTTTGCAAGTTTTATATGTCTCTATAATTGGCAATATTTGATAGAGAAAACAACGTAGAACGCTTGACCAGAAAGCACTCTACGTTGTTTTAGTACTAAAACAACGTAGAGTGCTCGATAATTGTTTGAATGAAAAACTTAAATACTATGCTCTGAATTTAGAGCTTCTAAGGTATTCCAGTTGTAGCTCAGAAACTGGATATATCACTGAGTTAATATTTTTCATTTTGGTGTTAATGCAGATGAGAGAGATAGCAATTACATCAACATTCGATTAGTAAAAACCAATCGCTATAAGAATAAAGTTTTATCATGGTATTAAAATAGTTTGGCGAAATTAAGATATTCTCTAATTATTGAAAGTTGCTAAGTCAATTTTTTTAGCGAGTACTCTAGTACCTAGGGTTTGTGTAAGTAGGCGGCTCGAGTTAAATATAAGATCCATAGCCCTGAAGGTGTCCTCAATCGAATTCCGACTGCCTGCTTAGTAGGCAGAAAGGTGTCAGCGTAGTTCAGTAAGGGAGTATCCCTAAGTCTCAATAATTTGCGGCATGACCATCTCATCTTTAGTCATTACTGCTCACTGGGGTAATGGTCTAGACCATTACCCCTTTTCGGAGGGTTATGCAAAGAACCCAAAATACGTAGTAATACTAGTGCTAGTATTACTACTACAATGATCACTATTCCTGGAAGGTGAGATAGTATTTATGGCAGAAGCAATAAATGAAGCCATGCGACTACAAGTAGACATCCCAGACCACCTGAAAACACGACTGAAACTCCAATCCGTTCGCGATAGCGTAACCATGTCTGAAGTAGTTGAAAAGGCTCTGAATGAATATTTAGATAAGGTGGAAAAGACGGCTATTAACAAGGGCAAGTAAGGAGAGCGATAGCGATGACTCAACTGCTTCAACAATCCACTGACCAGCGCATCGTCATCCAAGGGACATGGGATCACTTCAAACTCATTCAGCAGGGTTTTGAAGCCACCCCCGGTGCCAAATTGTCTTACTACCAAGGGACGATAGAAATTCTCATGCCTGGAGAAGACCACGAGTTTTTTTCCCGTGTCATCCACTATTTGGTGACGACGTTTTTACTCAAACAGGGAATCAAATTCAAGATGACCGGGGCAAAGACTCAGGAGAAACCAGGGGAGGTGTCTGCTCAAGCCGATGAGTCCTACTGCCTGGGTGGCTCTAAGCCAATCCCTGATTTGTCGATTGAGGTTGTTTTTAGCAGTGGAGCGAATAAGCTACCGCGATATAGAGCCTTGGGCGTGATTGAAGTGTGGTTCTGGGAGGATGGAGTCCTCACCCTGCATCATCTGCGCGGCGACGAATATGAGCAGGTTGAACGGAGTGAATTACCTGGACTAGAGCCACTGGATATGAACTTATTAAGGCGCTGTATTCTGATCGCTGAAACTGATTTTGCTGAAGCGGTGCAAGTTTTCCAACAGTCCATTTAGAAGAGTTTTGCAAAAACTGCGGCATTTTCCCCGATCTGCGCTTAGATCATTCAAGCGACTCACTCCAGCCCACTCGCTGAGTGTAAATAAGCGCCCGATCCCGATCCCGTTTTCCCGTTTGAAACCCCCAGGAGGTCAGCCCGTGACATAGAAAACCCTTTAAAAAGTCGAAACCCCCACTGCTGGTAACAGAAGGGGCGAAAAGACTTTTATTTAATTCGGGATAGGATTCGGAGACTCTAACTGCGCCGTCGAAAAGCAAATGTTAGGTCATCCAGCTTTAGCTATGCCAATTTTAGTATTAGTTTGTCAAAAGGTGCAACATCTTTGACGAATTTCACTAATTTTGCATAGCTTCCTATCCTCTGTTGTTCCAACATAGGAAGTCATCATGCATCTAAGATTTTGTGACCATTGGGAGGGCAGCCCATGCAGTTAGCCCTCTCCCATTTTTCTGATCCATTTCAGTCCGTGGCGGAGTGGGAAGATACCTTTCTAGCGCTGTTTTCCCATCGCCATGACTACATTTGGGCAGCGCATCCCCAGCCCACCGCTAAACCAGCGTGGCAGACCGAGAGCCGTCACCCCCTCTCGGATCGCTTGATCCTGCAAGGCAGCTATCTCTACGGGGTGCGCTTTGGACCGAAAACCAATTACTTACTGTTCGATATTGATAGCGGCAGTCTGTATCATCCCCGGCGTGACCCGTTCGCGATCGCCCGTCTGGTCGCGGCCCTGGAAGTTGTGGGACTGGTGAGCTACATTGCCGTCACCAGTTCCTACAGTGGGGGTCTGCATCTCTACTTTCCGTTTGAACGGGCGCAGAAGTCCTATGAACTGGCGGCAGCGGTGCAAGCCCTATTGGAGAACGCGGGCTTTGTGGTCTCTCCCGGTCAGCTTGAACTGTTTCCCAATGATCGCGGCTTCGTCGATGGTAAGCCGACGCTGTATGCGGCTCATCGACTGCCGCTTCAGTTGGGTTCCTATCTGCTCGACTCCGATTGGCAGCCGATCTTGAGCACTCAGGATCGGTTTGTGCAGCAGTGGCAGCTATGTCAGTATCGCAACTCGGTCACGTCTAAAGCGATCAGGCGGATGCTCAAAGTAGCCAAACGGCGGCGCTTTAGTCTTTCGGGCAGGGTGGACAAGTTCTTGAATGATTTGAATGCGGAGATTGAACCGGGGTGGAGCGGCAGGGGGCAAACCAATCGGATTCTGGGACGGATTGCCATGAGAACGTACATCTTTGCCAGGATTCTCTATGGCTGTTGCCTGGAGGGTCAGGCGCTGGTGAAGAAGATGGTGGAGGTGGCAATTGCACTACCGGGCTATCGGGAGTTTTGCCAGCATCAGCATGAAATCCACAAGCGGGCGGAGGAGTGGGCACAGTCGGTTGAAACGTCATCCCGCTATTTCCCTTACCAGCAGAGGAAAGCGAAACCGAAGCAATCGGCTCAGCCTGCGGAGACTCCAACCTGGCATGAGCGGCAGTGGGAGGAGGCACGGGGAAGGATTAAGCAGGCGATCGCCCTCATGTTGGAGTCCAATAGTCTCCCGATTGGCGCAACGGCGAGGTTTAGTGCTTTAACAGCTAGTGGCATCGGGGGTGGAACCCTCTATAAACACAAAGATTTATGGCATCCCGAATATTTGATGCCTGTGGATAAGCCCCCGTACCCCCCAATTTTGGACATTGAGCGCGAGGAAGACGCGCCAAGATGTCCAAGCTTATTAGAGTCTGAGTCCAGTAATGCCCCTTCTGGTCAGCATTTGACCCGTTCTCAGGGTGCGAATACTCAGCCAATAAGTAGTAATACTCAAGAGAAGCGGGAAGGGGTTGAGTTTGTTAGGCAGAAGTTGGCGGTGGTCAAAGAGGTGCAGGCGTATAAACGGGCGGCTCAGTTGGAGGCTTGGCAGCAGGGGGGGCAGGTTTCTCATCCTTCTCCGGCTCATGTGACCAGGATGCGGCGGTGGTTCGAGTCGGGGGATGCCATTCTGGTGGCGGAGGCGCAGGTGTTTTTTAGCCTGATGCAGCAGACCTTAAGAGAGGGTGAGCGCACGTTGGAGGATGGCTACAATTCGCGTGATTAATAGACTTTTCTGTTATTCCAAAGTCGTGCAACATCGCTTTCTGGTGTTCTAAAAGCGTCAATCAGAGACTTCTAGCTCAATCCTATTACTGCTTGCTCACAGTTTCACCCTCAGCACCGGCTGAATTGAAAGCTCGCTCCAGACGCATGACTTGCTTAGCTTTTGCCGATAGAGCGTTAGAGTCCAGCCAGTGCAGGATCAAAGCGTCCGTTGAAAATAAACCAGGGCCATTGACTGTGAAGAACAGGAAGCAAGCTGCATAGACCGCAGACAGCTCAAGGTAAGGGATACTCAGACCCGCAACTAGAATGTGATGATACATCGCAACATACATCGTGCCAAACAACCCAAAAGCCGCAGGACGAGCTAAAAAACCAATTGCCAGCAACGGGGCACCAATCAGCTCTGTGTAGGCTGCAACGTAGCTAAAGAAGATAGGGAACGGCAAGCCAATCACTTTTACATAGGCTTCAGCAAAGTTTGGGATGTCCGATAGCTTATCCAGCCCGTTATGGACAATCATGATGCCTAAACAAACTCGTAGTACAGTCCAAGCAGATTGGGACCAAAAGCCTGGGTTCGTGCTTGATTTAAAGAGCTTCAGAATGAGAGAAGTAGCCATGATTAAGTAGGAAAACGTCACTACACATTAATTTTAGTTAATATATCTTAACATTCAATTCAAGCTCAAGTTATGTTCCAGAGCGAAGCAAACCCACTTATTAGCAACCTGCTGGAGATCTACCCAAGTTTGCTCCAGTAATCGCTTACCCAGTCGGACTAGGGGTTCTTGGAACAACCCCTCAAAAAGGTATAGTCCACTTTGAGACGATTAAGTCTTAGTACGTTTTTAGCAATCTAATGACTGCTAAAACACTCTTATGTCAGAGCTTCTGGCGATTTGCTGCGCTGTCGCCTGTCTGCATGGTGATTGCCGCGTCGGCGCTCTTTCTTATTTAGGAACGTCTCAGAAGGCAGACCTTTTGAGACCCCAGGAAAAGTGTGTCTCAATTTATATCTCATTATCTTGACTTAGACTGACGCTTAGCTAGTTTGATCGTCAGTAGGTAAATTGGTCAGGATTTCAGCAATTTGCTGTCGGATGGCTTCACGTTGAGCTTCAAAGTGTTCATCGGCGTACCGCTCGATCGCGGTTTGAGACGAACGGAACGCCGCTTCTAATTGTCCTAATTGACGTAGGGACTCGATCTGGACGTAGTGAGCTTGAGCCAAGGAAGTACGATCGCGGCGTTCAGTTTTGAGAACTCGGTTTAGCACTTGCAGCGCTTCCTCGTGACGTTCAAGCCGATGTAGGGCATAACCGCGATCCGCTAACACATGGGCACTGGTTGGGTTGTACCGCAAGAAAATATCATAGGAGGCGATCGCGTCCTCGTACCGCTCCAGTTGCAACAGGGTATCTCCCCGCTCGTGGGCTAAGTCCCCGTCCTGTGGACGCAACCGATAAGCCCGATCAAAACTGGTCAAGGCAGACTCAAATTGTTGTAGTTTGGCGAAAGCCAATCCCCGTTCGTGCCACAAGTGAAAGTCATTGGGATGCTGACTTAACCCTTTGTCATAGACTGAGATCGCGTCCTCATACTGCTCTTTGCGCTCTAACTTTTTGCCATAACTGACCCACTGTAGAGCTTGAGTAAACCGCACCCCGTCTAACGATTCAATGTCTAATGATTCAATACTTTCTCCCGCCGAATTAGGATTCTTTTGACGATTAATCTGAGAACCGATGAGTATCCCCAATAGCAGTAGAGCAATTCCCCAACTGAGCATCGGCGCTGAAGGGGGAGCAGGGGGTGAGTCTGGCGGGAACTCATATTCTGAAGTTGTGATGCTTGAGTTTGACATGGCTTGTCTAGAGTGTTGTTAAACAATGGCGCGTTTTTTCTAAGGTCTTCAAGCTAACGACTTCAAGCTCCGGATTGCCTCGGTGTGATCGCTGACCGCAAGTCGAGATCGCGGGTGGAAAGAGCGAGTCACGATCGCGCTACCGTTGATTTAGCTAATCTCTCCGCTTGCTTGACTACTGCCTGATGGCGACGGTAATGATAGGGAGGAGAGGCACGTAGATTGAGCAGCAGCGTTTGCAGATGGGTTTGGGCCGTTGTAGTATCACCCTGGGCAATCAAGATTTTGGCTAACATCAACGCGGCTTCAGGATGGCTCCACGCTTTCAAATCCCGTTCCAGATGCTTTTGAGCCATGTCCCAATCGCCTAAATCAAACAGAACTTTGCCGAGGAGCAATGAGGCTTCCCCACACTTGTAATCGGGGTCGTGCTGTAGAAGTAGGGTCAAATGGGTTTGTGCGATGATTGGCTGTTTGATTTGCAGCGAGATCGCTGCCATTTCCCAGTGAGCATGAACGTTATTGGGTTCTTGCCGCAGTGCCTCACGGTAAGCGTCAATTGCCGGATTCACTTTGCCTACTTCAGCCAAAAGGTTGCCCAACCCAATGAATTGATGGGCTTTACCAATATTTCTGGCATTCGCTTCAGCGATCCAAAGCTGCTGCCGCAACTGCCAGCGTTTGAAGTATGAGGGAAGCGGTATCTGTAACCGGGGTAGTTTACGGGCGAGGAAGTAAAGCACTGCCCCGGTAACATTCAGCAGCACCAGCACCCATAGCCAAGTCGTCCGATCCGGTTCATTGCGAACACAGTCCACAATCATCACCAACCAAAATGCGATCGCCAGCAATGCCAACAGGTCCGGCATAAAGGGAGTCTCCTGATGTAATGGGTTGAAGCTTAAAGATCAGACCTGCGATCGCGAAGTGCGTGAAGCCAAGAGCGTTGCAAGGCGATCGAGTTTAAAGACTCTGTTACGGATCTGATGTCCTTGAGGGACTGTCTGCTGGGCAAGATCTTCTGCTTCGGCATACCGTTGCTTGTTGGTCAGCACCACTTCGATCGCGGTCAAGAAGTACTCGGTGGGAGACTTGAGGGTCTGTGCCTGGACAAAATCGTAGGCATACAGCGTTTTCCCTTCCTCGATCAGGCGTTTCAGGTCGGCTCCCGTAAAGCCATCGGTGGCTGCCACCAGTTGAGGAATGTCCGCATCCCGCAGTACCAGTGCAATCTGACTCAAGTAAGACTGTAAGATTTCCGTGCGGGCGACCTCGTTGGGCAGCCGCATTTCTAGCCATAGCTCAATCCGCCCAGAGCGCACCAAGGCAGGCGGCAGATTGTGGATATTCATCGCAGTCATCATGACGCAGACGCGACCTGCCGTTTCACTTTCCAATCCATCTAGGAGCGTTAACAGGTAGCGGTAAAGCCCGGTTTCGCCGCCTTCTTCAAAGATCACATCCGTGTCATCAATGAAAACGATCGCCGGGGCATTTTGTTTGGCGGCTGCAAAGATATATTCAATCTTGCTGTAGAAGTCGCCAGTGCCGGAGATGAAGGTGCCATCAATCAGAAAGAATTTGCTCTTGAGTCGATGGGCAAGGGCACGCCCGATCGAGGTTTTACCCGTGCCAGGAGGTCCTGCTAACAGCACGCCACGTTTGGGTTGAAGCGCCAATTCTTTGGCGAGATCATCCTGTTCTAAGGGGATAATCAGATTGGCTTCCAAACTCTGCAAGACATCATCAATCCCTTTGAGTGAGGATAGGTCAACGGGTTGTACTTCACCTAAGTCAACGTTGCTGCTGAGTTGTTGCGATTTTAAGTATTCAATGACTTTATCGGTAGTCAGGTTTGCATCCTGATTTAACTCTAGACCAGTCCGATGGAGTTGATAGCCGTTAAGGTTTGATGCAAAACGATAGATTTTGTCGTAGTCTAACCGGGATGCGATCGCGCTATCTAGATAGTGATGACAGAAAAACTCGTAATCACTGGCTTGAAACTCTCTAATCGGCACCACTCCAGTGTGATGGTATAGATGGCTCAACTGCAAACAATCGTGCTCCGCTGCAACAATGAAGGTTTTTTGAGCTTTGGTGGCGTAGGCGCAGAGCTTCCGCAGAGGGAGAGCCAGCAGCCCATCGCGAGGATAAGTGCCATAGCAAACGCGCATCAGAATTTGTAAATCATCCACAATGACGACGGGATGCTGTTGCAGGGCATGCATCACCATGGTTTCAAAGGCTTCTTCCAGTGCCAGAGGATGATACTGCCGAGTTTGCTCGATGAAGTCATACATCTGCAATAGTTCACCACCCAGGCGTTGGTGAGCCTGTTGGAGGAGGGCTGATTTACCAGAACCGGAGCTACCAAATATTTCGAGTACTGGATGAGTGGGCAACAACCGCAACAGATGATCGAAAGCCTGTTGTTGGGTAGGGCAGAGTTGAGTCATGGGTTGAGTTCTCCTAGAAATGAAGGGTGGAATCGAGGCACTCAGAGGCGAGTCACGGGTCAATGCATTCCTGTGATTTCATTTTGCACAAACTTGATTGAGCTTTTAGGTGAAATCTGGCAAGTGAGATCAGCAGTGAGTTCATCGTGAGTTCACAAAAAAATGAATGAGATCGGAAGGGTTGGACACTTGGGGTAGAAGTGGAGGATAGTGGGACTGGGGTTTTGTCTAAAAAGCAACTGGGTGAGATTCACGGTTTTGTGGAAACAAGTTGCAAAATGCCTGAACGATACTCTGGGATGAGATCCACCTCACCCTCCAGCCAAAGGAGGAAACCAAGCCAAAAGTTTGAAGTTTCTCTCTCGATCGCACTGAACCATGGCTGAAAACACACCGTTTGAATTGGCAAACCCAGGCAATCCAGCGCTAGCTCAAGTGCCAACCGTTGTGGGCAGTGACCAGGATTGGCAGGAAACCGCGATCGCGCCGGCGCTGACTGGTCAGTTTACGGCGGATGAAGATTTTGAGCGAGAGGAGGGGTTGCACTCGATTGGCGAGGTGGTGGGCGATCGCTATCGGCTAATCAGGGTGTTAGGGCAGGGCGGCAGTGGCATCACTTATGAGGCAGAGGATAAACAAACCGATGCACGGGTTGCCTTGAAGGTGATTAGCCTGCGATCGCTGGATGAGTGGAAGCAACTGGAGCTATTTGAACGGGAAGTGCAAACCCTGAAGCAGCTAGACCATCCCCAAATTCCCAAGTATCTGGATACGTTTCAGATGGATACTCCCAGCGATCGCCGATTTTATATTGTGCAACAACTGGTGGACGGCACATCTCTGGCAGAACTGGTGAAGCAAGGCTGGCGCACCAATGAAGCGGGGATTTGTCAGATTGCAACCCAGGTATTGCAGATTCTTACCTATCTGCAACAGTTCACACCGCCGATTATTCATCGAGACATTACGCCGCAAAATTTGATTCGTCAGCCCGATGGCACGATTTTTCTAGTCGATTTTGGCGCAGCGAAAACCGTCTATTCGAGTGTATCTTCTGTCGGCAGTACGCTGGTGGGCACTCACGGCTACATGGCACCAGAGCAGTTTTGTGGACAGGCGTTTCCTGCTACAGATTTATTCGGACTCGGCGCAACCCTGCTGTTTTTGTTGACCCATCGCCATCCCGCCGAACTGCCCCATGATGGCTTGAAGGTGAGATTTCGATCGCGCCTGCAAGTGTCAAACCACTTTGCCGATTGGCTAGAGAAGCTGTTGGCACCCGAAGCCAGCGATCGCCTGTCGTCTGCTGCCGCTGCCTTGAATGCACTGGAGCGACAGCAAACCGCCATCAAACGCCAATCTTCTACCCTGCGCTGGATCGCGGCGGTGTTTAGTGTGGTGGCGATCGGCTCGGTTGGTTTCGTCTCCTACCAATACCGCTGGCAGATCTTGAAAGTCCTGGGCATCGGCGCACCCGGTGTATGCAAAGCACTCGAAAACAGTGATTACACCGCTCTGACAAACTATATCCAGCAGGGCGGCAATCCAACCAAAAGCTATGGCGTGAAGCAAGAGCAATTAGAAAAAGAGATTCTTCGCTTCTTAGGAATCACTTCTATTTTAGATAGAACTTGGGACAGAAGCATTAATGATGCAAAAAAAGTAAAGACATGGTCATTGCTAGATTGCGCTTTGAGAAGTAGAAATTCCCAAAAAGCAACAGCGATTATTGTGAATAACCTGTCAGCTTCTAGCTTGACAGACGGCACAGGAGAAGGCTTGCTTCAAGCACTCATTGTCGCCGTATCAGACTTTGATATTGATGTGAATATTGCTCTACTAAAAAAGTTGATTGATCAAGGTATCGATATTAACTTGAAAGATGCAAAATCGAGAACTCCCTTGCATTATGCGCTAGACAATTTACTAATTATTCCTTCACTTCAACGGCACAATACTGCTGGAGAAGCGACTGCTGAGCAGTTTAATTTCTATCAATCTATGGTAAATCGGTCACCAGACGTGGAAGAGCAGATAAAAGACTCAGAACAGCAGATAAAAGAATTTGATCGGCAGGTAAAAGAACGAGATAAGGCTTACGAGAATAAAAAAAAGCAGCGGTGGAATGCAGCCGTAGAATTAGCAAAATTACTGATTGACAGGAATGTGGATATAAATAGTCAAGATGAAAGTGGCATCTCTCCCTTTGGGATGGCGCTAGTGGCATTAGGGAACGTAGACCGAGAAAAAGGAACAGACTTAGAGAAAATAATTGAACCCATGCTGAGTCAAGGAGTAAACGTCAATGAAAATTTCAAATATTCTGCTGAGGAATTTATTTCTGAAAAATTTATGTCTCGACAGCTCAATCCTTTAACGGTCGCAGTTCTTACAGATCGAGTGAATTTGGCTCAACGCCTGATTAATCAAGGAGGCAATACAGATCTTCGAGATACCCTTGGAGGCATTTTACATTGGGCTACCCTGATACGCAGTCCAAAGATGGTTCAGCTACTACTAAAACACCAGAAAAACCTTAATCAGCAAAATAGTAAGGGGCAAACACCGTTACATTTGGCTGTTTATTCTCTTACAACTCCTGGGTTTGCCTTTGCAGCAATGCAAGTATCTGAGACTATTTATAAAATCATTCCCGGAAAGCTTGACTCAGAGAAAGACAGCTTGCCAGCAGATTCTATCAATCCAGATTTCCAGGGAACCGCTGAAATAGATGGTATTTCTATTATCAAAACCTTAATAGAAATGGGTGCAGATATCAACGCTAAAGACAAAAATGGCTACACGCCCTTGGATTACGCACTTTTACTCCTGGATGTGGAGAAAAAGTTTTGTCAGCAATACTCTAAAGATCCCAACGATCCAGAGACGAATCCTTATTTTCCTGACCCTCCAAACTGCGACCAAATAGCTTTAATAGAGAGAGTAGTCAGGCTACTGAGAGAACAGGGCGCGGTTCAGAGTAACGCCATAGCACCATAAGAGAATTGATAAAGAATTTAGTATCCTCTATGCGTTGGCGATTAAGACAATCTACAAGGTAGAAACGATGAACTCGCTCCCTCAAATCGGTGATTGTGTCAACAACCGCTATCGAATTTTAGAAGTGCTGGGGCAGGGCGGCATGGGCACCACTTACAAAGCAGAAGATGTTTTGAGGGGTGAATTAGTGGCATTAAAAATGCTATCGATTCGCTACCTGAAACACACAAAAGTGGTGGAACTGTTTGAGCGAGAAGCCCGCATTCTATCCCAGTTAGACCACCCTGGAATTCCTCAGTATGTAGATTACTTTCAAAGTCAACAGTCTCGCCATCGCCGCTTCTACATTGCCCAACAGTTAGCCGAGGGGCAATCTTTAGCGGCGCTCGTGGAGCAGGGCTGGAAACCGGATGAACCCGAAGTGCGGCTGATCGCAACCCAACTTCTAGAGATATTGGTCTACTTGCAGCAGTTAACGCCGCCAGTGCTCCATCGAGATATTAAGCCACAGAACATTATTCGGAGTACAACCGGACAACTCTTTTTAGTGGATTTTGGCGCGGTGCAAACCATCTATCACCAAACCCAAACCGGGGGCAGCACCCTGATCGGCACCTACGGCTACATGCCACCGGAACAATATGCCAGACAGTCAACGCTGGCAACCGATTTATATGGGTTAGGTAAAACTCTAATTTTTTTGCTGACTCAAACCCATCCAGCCAATCTTCCTGAAAACAAATCTATTTCAGATTCTCACTTAATTCCTCAAATATCATATTCGTTTGCAAGTTGGATTGAGTGCCTAGTCAAGCCTGTGACAACAGACCGATTTTCTGATGCGAGAGAGGCTTTGGCAATATTACGTGGAGAACGTCATCCTAACTATCACCACCCTCAAAAGCAAAGAAGGCTGCTCTGTAGCCCAATAAAGCTGCTTTCCAATCAAGATTTACTGTCGATCCAAATACCTTCAGCAATACTACGTCCCAAGTCTATTAGCTTTTTTTTAGTAATTATTGGGATCGCAGTAATTATCTTTATTACCTTCATAATATTTATTTCTATAGGATTACATCTTGCTCTCACCTCATCTCTTATTTATCAGCAAGTAGTAGAATTACCTTGGATTATACGTGGGTTAACACCTTGGATAGTCTATTTAACTTCATTTTGGTTATTAGTTTTAACGTTCATTGTCTGTAAATTTTTATATCTATCCTCTTCAAAAATACGATTTTATATTACATCCGATAGTTTCAGTCTAAGGCGATACTTGCTTAATATCCCTTGGCAAGAAGCTCAAGGAGAAGCATTAGAGCTGTATCGAGCCGAATTAAAAAAAGTCAACTGTTTATTTTTTCAACTTCCAATAACCGTCTGTGTATTGAGAGGAAAATCTACGGATTACAGATTCGGTTTCTTATTAAATGAGGCAGAAAAATCTTGGCTTATTGATGAAATTAATCAATTTCTTTTTAAAGCCAGAACTCGTAATCATAGTTCTTCCACAGAATCTCAAAATTCAAATTCAGAAGAAACCAAAAATAATTTTAAAAAATTTCCAATATTGAACAACAGCAAGGTGATTCATACTCCTAAATATACTGAGTTTGAAAAAGGTGAACCACCTGAAGGTGTTATGAAGTTATTTAAAGGGTACATTAGATTTCGTCTAACCTCAAAACTCATAATATGGATAATTCTGTCACTAATAACCTCGATAATTTTAATTAACTCTTATATGCCATTATTTGAAAATATTATGCTTGAAGCAATTACGAAAACAGTGTATGAAGCACCTACAAAAGAACCATATGATGCAAAATCTTCAATCATGCAGTATGCAGATAAATTCAAACAATATGAAGCGGCAATGTTGCAAGATAAAAAATTCATCTTAACTTATACTTCTGCTTTTCTCATCAACTCAATCCTTCCTTTATACGAAATACTGACTATGCTAATCACTCTCCTGATATTTAAAGTATCTAAACGTAAGGGTTAGTAACCTTTGAGGAGCTATCTCCGTAGTTGATAGACTTGTCATTAACCAGTTTAAGGAGTGCAGCCAAATTGCGATCGCCATAGCCCACATCCACCCCTGATCCATTCTGTAAACGAGTCAAAATTTGAGTCAGGTGCAACGACAGTTTTTGGGTCTGCTTGATGTGGCAAAGTAAACTATTTTTGAGAGACTTTAACAGCTTTTGGTTGCTCGCATCGGAGGGTGCATCCTCACTGACGAAAAGGTAGTGCTTAAACATATCTAGTGCTTCCAAGTCTTGGGTTTTCAGCACGGCACATAGTTCAGCCGTCGCTTGCTCCACCAGTTCATTTCTAATGATCTTTCGTATCATGGGGCGTAATCCAAACAGCACTTCTAATTCTGTGATTACACCCTCGGTAAGCGATCGATATTGCAATGAAATTAATGCTTCCAAAATCTGAGTCTGCGATCGCCGCGATCTCAGAAGACTTTCCAGGCGCGCCATGGAGATAGGTACCTGGGCGATCGCCAACCAGTATACAATCTCTCGCTCTAACTCAGACAAGCGATAGATTTGTTGCTCAAGTACGCCACTCAACGGATCACTTAAAACAATCGTATTTTGTTGCAAAAACTGAGAAACATTGCCGCCAAAAAACTCTTTGATAATCGGAGCAATCACTTTTAACGCAAACGGATTACCGCTGTAACAATCACTCAAGACTTGCAAGTTTGCCTGGGAACCTACAACCCCGATAGCCTGGAGAAATGCCGCAGAATCATCCAGACCTAATCCATCGAGTTCCAAGATAGTCGTTGTTTCTAAGGGAGGCGGATCAGGGGGCTGTCTACCACGAGGATGGCGGAGAATTGTGTAAGTCGTTCCCACAATTCCTTGGGGTTTTTCGCGACTGGTGATCAGCACACAACTTTGATGGCGATCGCTGCTCAACCGTTTCAGCAGTTCGCCATAGCCTTCATATCCCGACGGGTAAGACCCGATTTGTGGGCGCAACTTCCCAGCACTACTTTGCAGGATGGTTTCAAACTCATCCAAAATAATCAAGCATCGTCGCTCTTGTAATATCTGAATCAACTGAGAAATGCGTTGCTGAAGGGTTGCTGTCGGTAACTCCTGCTTGCCATCCGACACAAACTCAATCAAATCTTCTAGCAGATCCATGATTGGCGGCGCATTCCGTAACGCTTTCCAAATCAATTTCTCAAACTGAGCTTGTACCTGACCTGCTAGGGTCAATGTCAGGCTGGTCTTTCCCATGCCTCCCAAACCTAGGATGGATACGACCTTACAACAGTCTTTGACAATCCAACGCTCCAGTAGGGCTAGCTCAGATGACCGTCCGTAAAAGTTCATCAAATCTGGCGCTTCACTCCAGTCCTGCTGCTCAGATGAACTGATATCTATTGCAGACGAGTTAGACCTGACCATCTCCGAGTCAATCTCAAACGCCGCAATAACCGCTTCCCAATTCTCAACCCCAACCGCTCGACAAATGTCAATAAATGCATCGGACTGAATTGCCATGCCGCGCCAAAATCGCCTCAAAGTTGCCTGAGACGTGTGCGCTGCTTTCCACCAGTCAGAAGTCCGAGTTTTTGTCCAGCCCTTGATCCGTCTGGCGCGATCGACCATTTCCAATCCCGCTTTCGCTGCTCTTAATGAACCTGTCATAGAGGTTGCCAGTCAGATTACGCTTGCTTTGCCAATCCTACCTGTTCAACGCCATCACCCGAACTAGGGGTTAAATGGGTAGTCGTACAGAAAATCACGCTAAGGCGCGTTCATAAAGCCTGAATCATCACTGCCACTAATGCCCTTTTTTCACCTCGTTAGTTGCCTAACACGCAATGAGTCAACCAGAGCATCAGGGTTTCAGCCACCTGCAACCCGTGAGATTACGTTTGTAATCTGCCTCTTGGCTGTACTACTTAGTCCAAAACAAGGACAAGCTCTGTGTAATACGTTTCTTAACTGATTGGCTCCACTTATCAATGCCGTCATGCCACCGACAACGTCTTGAGCTTTGTTTTTAAGCCGATCGCAACGGGAACAACAGATAGAGGGAAATAGCCTTAGCGTGATTTTCTGCACGACTACTCATTTACCCCCCGCTTCAAGCTTAATCTGCAACAGAGTATGGCTACTATTCTGCTGTTGGAAAATAAGACATCAATTGAGGCGGATGATAAAACGGTTCACGTATTCCAAAAAATGAATCTCCAAAAGCAATGCTATATGGAGCTTTTAGGGCTATCGTGATACAATTTCGCACGAATCGTTGTCATACCCGATAATGGGAGACATATTTAATCATCCAGGTTTCTGATTTGTGGATGTTCATGAAGTTTGCTGTAACGATGCCATATCAATCACAAAGCGATATTTCACGTCGCTTTTGACCAAGCGATCGTAAGCTTCATTTATCTTCTGAATCGGGATTAGTTCGATATCGGCAGTAATATTATGCTTACCGCAGAAATCGAGCATTTCTTGAGTTTCCTTGATACCGCCGATCAGGGAGCCGCTGAGACTGCGCCGACCAAAGATTAAGCTCCCCACATTTAGGGACAGTGGTTCGGTCGGAAGTCCAACTTGGGTAAGATTGCCATCCAGCTTCAACAGAATTAGGTAGGCATTGATATCATGTTGGGCGGATACAGTATCGAGAATGAAATGAAAACTATTGAGGTGTTTTTTCATCTCATCTGCATTCTTGGAATTAACGACTTCATCTGCACCCAGCCGTAGCGCATCTTCAACTTTGTTCGATGAGGTCGTGAAGACGACTACATGAGTGCCAAGAGCTTTGGCTAACTTCACAGCAACGTGTCCTAATCCACCCAGTCCCACTATGCCGACTTTCTGACCTTGGCTAACATTGTTGTGGCGCAAGGGGGAGTAAGTGGTAATCCCCGCGCAAAGTAGCGGCGCAGTAGCAGCGAGATCTAAATTCGGCGGAATCTTCAGGACAAAGGCTTCATCCACAACGATGCTATCTGAATAACCTCCATAGGTTGTACCACCAGCCTTTTTGTCTGGGGAATTGTAAGTAAAGGTTGTAGCATCACAGAACTGTTCTAGGTCTGCCTCACAGTTCGCACAAGTCCGGCAAGAATCGACCATACAACCCACACCAACGGTATCGCCTACCTTGAATTTCTGGACATCTGTACCGATTTTCACGACCCGTCCGATAATCTCATGACCGGGCACACAAGGATAGGTAGTCCCTTGCCATTCGCTACGGACGGTATGCAAGTCTGAATGACAGACACCACAATAAAGAATATCAATTTGAACATCGTGTTTGCCAACATCGCGACGTTGAAAGCTAAAGGGTGTGAGGGGAGTTGTGGCGGTTTGGGCTGCGTAGGCATTAGTTTTCATCGATTAGTCTCCAAATTTGTTATTTATTCAAGTTGCCATATCCCTGAATCGTTGAAGAAGACAGGGATGTGTTCTCGTTGATTACTTAAAGGCTTTCACCTCCACATCCACCTAACTATAGTCCGCCTCCCTTAGAGCAAAAGGTTCAGACTTCTCATTCAAGAAGATTGTGTTGTGATTCTTCTGCCTCATGTCAAAACTATAACCGTCGCCACAGGCAATGGGGTAGAGGCTCGTCAGCAAGTCTACCCAGATTTGGCATTTCAACCATTATGTTTGTCCTAAGCTTGCTGACCATCTCTATATTTTTGCTTCACCTAGAGGATAGGATTATTGGAATGCCAATGCCTCTGCCCAAGGATGCAGAATGAGTACTGCTTAATAGAATTGTCGCCACAAGCAATGGGCAGAGGCACGTCAACAAGCCTCGCTTTTGTATAAGCAGCGGAGTGGGTGACTGCTCGGCTGAGTTTAACTCTGCTGCTACAAGGGCGACTAGGGCGAGATCCTCAACCTCAGTCAAAAGCTTTGGTTAAAATTGTTGCAACATCTCCTGCTTCAGCATATTTTGCAACATGACTATCCTGTAGGAAACTTTTACGTTGGCAATCTTGCGGTAAGCGCCAAGTACCGAAACCAGGGCATTGGTCGCCAATTACTTTCCCAGTGGATTGCCGAAGCAGAAACCGCATCAAGCCCTATATTTATTAGTGTTGATGTTGGTAATGTGAGGGCGCAGAAACTCTATAAATCATTAGGCTTTCAAGTGGTGACCGTCAAGACGATACATTTGTTTGGAACTCCGAGTGGTTACTCGTCTTGTGCTTATCAATACCGGATCACTCGCCCTAAGACAAACATGACCACTGATGCCAGCCATGCACCTATGACAATGCTGAGAATGCCTGCATCAAAACTGCCCGTTGCCGCCACAATTGACCCCGGAATCAGAGAGCCGCCCACTCCTCCCAGCAAGACAGATAAACCATTATAAAATCCCGTTCCTGCACCGATATGATTGGTTGGCAAGATGCGTTGAATAATGGCATATTCTTGAGCGCCATAAGCACTCTGACAGAAAACTGAGATGGCAAAAAACAGCACCAGAAGCTCCACTCTGGTTGTAATAGAGGCACTATAGATCATCCCCCCTGCTATCAAAAAACCAATCCCTGCGAGTTGCGTTCTCTGTTGGAACCTGTCTCCTAAATAAGCCATCAGGGCAATGCCGACAATCCCTGCTGAAAAAATGAGAGCAAGGGGCCATCCCAGTTGGGAAAAATCGATCGCCTTTGCACGATTGAAGTAGGTCGGCAACCAGTTCAAGAGACCAAACGCACAAAAGGCATTGAGGCTACCGCCTGCAACCGCAAGCCATAACCGATGATCTCGACGATAGCGGACCAAAGGCGTGCTCTCCCGTTCAGCGTGAGCGATCGGAAAGAAGGCAGATTGCTGACTTCTGCAAGGCGGCTCATCCGGCACCAGAAAGTAAACCAATGGAATCGAGAGCAGCATCCCCCCGGTGCCCAAAACAGCAAAAGTTGAACGCCACCCCCACAGTTGGATCAAGGGCACGACCAGCAGCGGTGCGATCGCCGTGGATAGCAGAATGCCGCTTCCCCAGATTGCATTGGCACGCGATCGCTCATGGGGCAAAAACCAGCGACTAATAATGGCACTCACCATTGGAATATGAACGCCTTCCCCCAACCCTAAAAGTAGACGTAGGATAATCAGAGCCGTAAAGGAATGTCCAAATAACGCACTCAAAATCGTCACGAGGGAGAAGGCTGCAATTGCCACCATCACACTCCGTTTTCCACCAAATCGCTCTGCTAAAGGACTCAGCAGCATGTTAGACAAGGCATAGGATAAAAAGAAAGCGGCTAATAACCATTCACCCTTTGAACCCACTTCGCGATCGCTCCAATTAAACTCTTGAGCAAGGCGGGGTATTGCCAGGGATAGGTTATTCCGGTCTAAATAATTGATAAAAACTGTTACAGCAAGCACAGCAGGAATTTGCCATCGAGTTTGAGGAGTGGGGGTTGTAGAGTTTGGCATCAAAAGCCCTCGACACAGTCGTCCTATATTAAAAGGACGCATAAACCAGAGCAAGGATTGTGCAGTGCAACAAGGAAGCCCACCCGTTCCTGTGGAGGAAAAGAACTCACTGAGTGAGGGTTTAATCTTGCATCGGACATAGAGGTCAGGGATTACGTTTCTACATTAATAGGGCGTGTGTGAATCACGCAAGATAAACAAGCCAATGAAGCGGACGAGCGGGAAATGGGTGGGTTTGTTAAAGCTATCTGCTGGCGCTTATCTTGGCCGGTAGCTGTAAATCAAAGGACCCCAAAAGAGACAGTTGCAAAGTGCAACGGCGATCTGGCGCTTCAACCTCTAAACTTTGTAAAACAATTCGCCAATTAATCTACGCATCAAAATGGAGTAAGTTCAACGAGTTCTGATACATAGGGTTAAGTAGCAGCGCGATGTAGAGGCGGAGTGTTAGAAGATTAGCGTAATCCTACCCAGTTAAGTAAATCTGGTTTCCAGTCGCCCATTGAATTAAAGTTGCTTCTCCACCGTATGATGAGCAGAGTCTTGAGCGGCTTGAACAATGACGAAAGATTTATCTACTACGGGGGACTACAACGCCCTTCTGCGGGATCTCAAGGAGCGAATTCGCACGGCGCAAGTACGAGCAGCGGTGGCAGTAAACCGAGAGTTGGTGTTGCTCTACTGGCAAATTGGACGGGAAATTTTGACCCGGCAGCAGCAGCAGGGCTGGGGAGCAAAGGTGATTGATCGGTTGGCGAAAGACTTGCAAAAGGAGTTCCCAGAGATGAAGGGGTTTTCGCCGCGCAACCTCAAGTACATGCGATCGTTCGCTGAGGCTCATCCAGACGATGCAATTGTGCAAGGGGTGCTTGCACAAATTACCTGGTATCACAATGTTGCCCTGCTGGAGAAGCTGAAGTCAGACAACGAGCGGCTATGGTATGCCCAGCAGTCCGTGGAACATGGCTGGAGCCGAAACATTTTGGTGTATCAGATCGAAAGCCAGCTTTACCAGCGCCAAGGAGGAGCAACTACCAACTTCGAGCGTGCTCTCCCCGCCCCTCAATCGGATCTGGCTCAACAACTGATCAAAGACCCCTATCATTTTGATTTCCTTAGTTTAGGGGCGGAGGCACAGGAGCGAGATTTAGAAAGCGCTTTGGTGAGCCATATCCGAGAATTTTTGCTGGAACTGGGGGTAGGCTTTGCCTTTGTGGGTAGCCAGTATCGCTTGATTGTGGGTGGAGAGGATTTTTACATTGACTTGTTGTTCTACCATCTGCGTTTGCGTTGCTATGTGGTGATCGACCTGAAGATGACCGAGTTCAAACCAGAGTTTTCCGGCAAGATGAGTTTTTATGTGTCGGCAGTGGATGACTTGCTGCGTCACTCTGATGATCAACCGACGATCGGAATTATTTTATGCAAGTCGAAGAACAAGGCTGTGGCGGAGTATGCGCTGCGGGATGTGAACAAGCCGATTGGAGTATCAACGCATCAACTTGCGGGTGTATTACCTAAGCCATTGCAGGAGAGCCTACCGACGATTGAGCAGTTGGAGATGGAGTTGAATACGGTCGTGGCGACGGTTAAGAGTAGGGATATGAAGGGAACCGAAGAGGTCACGGAATAAAGAAGGAAATAATGGCAGTCTCTTTCAAAACACCCTGAAAGTTTTTTAATAGCAAGTAATTTATGATCAGGCTGTGGTGCCTACTCGGAATAGGGGAATTCTAGAGAAAACACGGATATGCCTTTCGCTGGTTGGTCATCCATGGCGGAGATTGAACCAGTAGCAGTGCAGCTCCAGAGAAGCAACCAGAATTTTGGATGGAAATCCTCCACCTTAAAGGGATAACGGTATGTCTCTCACCGAGGCGACAACTCGACAGGATTTAATTGACCCGGCGATCGCCAAAGCTGGATGGAACCTGAAAGACATCTCTCAGGTGAGGTTTGAGATTCCGGTTGACGGCTACGATGCAGACCCCTGGAATGGCGTGACCGATTATTGTCTCTACCAGCCCAACGGAGAAGTGATTGCGGTTGTAGAAGCGAAGCGGCAAAGCCGTGATCCGCGAGTGGCAGAACAGCAGGTGCGGCATTATGTGACTGAGATTGCCAAACACCAAAGCTTTCAGCCCTTTGCTTTCCTCTCAAACGGTAGGGAAACTTACTTCTGGGATGTGGACTTTGAGACCAAACGGCAGGTTGCAGGTTTTTTCTCACTCAAAGACCTGGAAAATCTGCTGTACCTACGTCAGAACAAGATCCCTCTCCAAACCTTAGCGGTGAACCTGGCGATCGCGGGACGAAGTTACCAGCAAGAGGCAATCCGGCGGGTGTGTGAGCGGTTTGAGCAGGGATTCCGCCGCTCGCTGCTAGTGATGGCAACCGGCACCGGAAAGACTCGCACCACAATGGCACTGATTGATCTATTTCTTAGAGGGAACCAGGCGCGGCGGGTGTTGTTTGTCGCAGACCGCAAAGAACTGGTGAAACAGGCGTTGAATGACGGCTTTAAAGCCTTTTTGCCCCATGAACCGAATCACTGGATTCGGAGCTACAACACGGATACCAGTCAACGGCTGTACGTTTCAACAGTGCATACCCTCTCAGCCTGTCGCAAGAAGTACACTCCCGGCTTTTTTGATCTGATTGTGTTTGATGAGGCGCACCGCTCAATCTTCAACCTGTTTCGGGAGGTGGTGGAATATTTTGATGCCCGGATTGTGGGGCTAACGGCAACGCCTTCGGGATTCATTGATCGCAACACCTTTCAAGTTTTCCATCATCACGAAGACCCGCCGAAGCCCACATTTCTCTACGACTACAAGCAAGCGATCGATGAGCGCGTTCTGGTTGATTTCGATATTTACCAGGCACATACGGGCTTTCAGCGGGATGGCATTCGCGGCGCAAATCTAAACGAAGAGGAACGAAATGAATTGATTGAGGGTGGGATTGAGCCAGATGAGGTTGACTACGAAGGCACAGAGCTAGAGCGAACGGTCTCAAACAAAGGCACCCAACGAAAGCAATGGGAAGAAATCATGCAGGTCTGTTACAAAGACCAATCTGGACAGCTTCCAGGGAAAACGATCGTGTTTGCGCTAACGCAGAACCACGCAACACGATTGGCAGAACGATTTGAGGAGATGTATCCGCAATATCCCAATCTGGTGCAGGTAATCACCTCCAAAATGGAGCGCACGGATGACTTGATCGAGAACTTCAAGAAGAACGATATGCCCCGGATTGCGATCTCGGTAGACTTGATGGACACCGGGATAGACGTGCCAGAGGTCGTGAACCTGGTGTTTATGAAACCTGTGCAGTCCCAGATTAAGCTGACACAAATGATTGGGCGGGGTACTCGTAGTCAAGAAACCTGTAAGCATCTGGAGTGGTTGCCGGAGGGAAAGAAGGACAAGTTTCTGATTATCGATTTCTGGCAGAACAAGTTTGATCGAGAGCCAAAGGATGATGTCGTTAGCCAGGATTTGCCTGTGCTGGTGAAAATCTTTAACACGCGCTTGAAGCTGCTGGAGTGCTATCTGAAAGACCAGGCATCGCCTGAGCGTGAGCAAGCGATCGCGAATGTTCGCGCTCACATTGCCAAAATTCCCCTGGATGCTTTCAGCGTTCAAAAGGTGTATGCGGACATTGAGCCAGCCTGGACAGAGGGTTTCTGGCTGCATCTGACCCCAACGAAAATTAATTTTCTTCGCTCCAAAGTGGGTCCGTTGCTACGCTTTGTGGCTGGGACGGATGTTGCTGCCGCTACGTTCACAAACAAGGTGGAACGACTGAAACATGAAATTTTGACCGACTCTGTTCAGTCCTCCACTCTGGAATCGATCGCGGAAGATGTCAGCCGTATTCCAATTAACCTCATCGCTGGAGATCCTCAGCAGAAAGCTGCTTTTGATTTTTGCTTGTCTGGACAGTTACCGACTGCTACACCCGATGAACTCAACCAAGTGATTACAGCCCTAGCTGGTCAAATGAAGAACCGCCAGAATAAGCCCAATGATTTTCTGGAGATTGACCTGAAGGATCGGATTGCCAATAGCGGTTACATTACGCTAGGGAATGGAGGCGAGCAGGTGTATGTGCAGGAGTACCGGGAACGGGTGGAGCGGAAAGTGCTGGAAATTGTCGAGAACCATCCCGCGATCGCCGCTCTGCGAAATGGGGAGACTCCCACCGACCTACAATTGATTGCCCTAGAACGGATTTTGAGGCAGGAGTTGAGTACAAAATTAGCAGGTGAGGAGCCTGCATCTGAGTCACCGAAAGCGGCTGAGACTCCTGGAACGTATCAGGTCACAAGCCGATCGAACGACGTGATTTCTAATATTCGCAAAGCCTTTAATCTCAAGACGGGCAGTTTGCTGGGCTTTTTGCGGGAACAGCTAGAAATGGAAGCGCTACCAGACTACGAAACGGTGGTGCAGCGAAACTTTGAGCAATACATTGCCCGACGACAATTTAACGCCGATCAGATTCGTTTTCTGCGATCGGTGCAGAATGTTTTCCTCCAAAAACGCCGCATCGTACTGGCTGACCTGTATGATGAACCGCTAGACCGTTTTGGCGAAGATGCTGTGGAGCGATGGTTTACCGAGGAGCAAGTGAATGAGCTGCTGGCGCTGACCAATCAACTGGCGGCATAGGAGAGGAACGTGCTGACTGATCCAGACCTGAAATCAAAGGTGGATACGATTTGGGATCGATTGTGGTCGTCGGGATTGTCGAACCCGATGGATTCGATCGAGCAATTCTCCTATCTGCTGTTCCTCAAGCGGTTGGATGATAGCGAGAAAAAGCGCGAGAAGCTGGCAGGTCTTCGTAATCAGACGTTTAAACCGCAAATTGAGCCAGAGCTTCGCTGGTCACACTGGATTAATTTCAAAGCTGATGATGCCCTCAAGCACATTCGGGAAAAGGTGTTTCCTTCCCTGCGAGAAATGGGCGTAGAGGGGAGTTCGTTTGAGCGGTATATGCAGAATGCCGAGTTCAAGGTCAGCAAGCCCAGCACCTTAATCGAAGTCTGTAACCTGATCGACCAGATGAAGATCTCGGAGCAAAACCAGGATGTGCAGGGCGACCTGTATGAATACCTGCTGAGTAAGCTGAGTGTGGCAGGTCGCAATGGACAGTTTCGCACGCCCCGGCACATCATCCGCATGATGGTGAGCATGGTTGACCCCAAGCCCAACGAGCGCATCGGCGACCTGGCAGCCGGAACCTGTGGCTTCCCCGTGAATGCCTATCAACACATTCTGGCGGGTCATCCCCTGGATACGTTGGAGCAGGAGCAACGAGACTTTCTGCAACAACACGCCTTTACTGCCTATGACAACGATTCGGGCATGACGATGCTGCGGATTGGGTCGATGAACCTGATGCTGCACGGCATTCAGCATCCCCGTTTTTTTTATACGGATACGCTCTCGAAGGCGTTTAACGATGAAAAATCGCTGGATGTGGTGCTGATGAATCCCCCATTCAAAGGGAAGATGGACGAGTCAGATATCAACCCACTGCTGCCTACCAAGGTCAAGAAAACAGAACTGCTGTTTTTGCATCTGATTTTGCGGGTGCTGGATATGGGCGGACGCTGTGCGGTGATTGTGCCGGATGGGGTGCTGTTTGGTTCCAGCAGATCGCACATCGAGATTCGCAAGAAGTTGATTGAAGAGAACCGCTTGGATGGCGTGGTTTCCATGCCCAGTGGAGTGTTCAAGCCCTACGCTGGAGTCTCTACGGCAGTGCTGCTGTTTACGCGGGGCGGCACTACCGATCGCATCTGGTTTTACGACATGGAGCATGATGGCTTTTCGCTGGATGACAAGCGCCAACTGACTCCTGACCAGAACGATATCCCCGATCTGCTGTTGTGCTGGCAACACCGCTTTGATACTGACTTCACGGCAAATCGTGCGACCCGGCTAGCTGACCTGAAGCAACAAATTGCGCCGATGAAAACGGCACGGCTGCTGTTGCAAAAGGAGATTAACCGCCTGATGTTTGAGGCAGCGATTCTCCCTGAGACGGCAGAGCCGAACGCCCCGGATGATGGCGATGTAACTCGGCAGGCTTTAGACACCGACCAGCAAAAGCTGACGACGCTGCATGAGCAGATGGCTCCGCTGCAATGGGAAATCAACCAGCTCAACCGCCAGTTTTGGGTGACAAAAGACCAGGTAAGCGCCAATAAGTATGACCTGTCTGCCAGCCGCTACCGCCAGGTGGAGCAAGATGAGGTGTATTACGAATCGCCGCAGGTGACGATGGAGCGGTTGCTGAAGCTGGAGCATGGGATGGCGGCAGAAGTGGCAGAATTAGAGAAACTGTTGGAGGGGTAGGCAATGGTCAACGCGACATCACAACAAGCGTTAGTTGAAAAAATCCTCAAGCTGCCACCGGATAAGGTGCTAGAGGTAGAGGATTTTGTGGATTTTCTGCTGACCCGCACTCAGGATCATCAGTTAGGGACGGCAGCAGCAGCACTGTCGGCAGCGGCTTTTCAAACAGTATGGGATAACCCTGATGACGCAGAGTATGACCGCTTATGAGTTTGGAGATGTTGTGTTAGTGCCATTTCCCTTTACAGATCAAACCAGCAACAAGAAGCGTCCTGCTGTGGTTGTGAGTTCTCTGGCTTATCATCAAGCTCATCCTGATTTGATTGCGATGGCCATTACCAGTCAGGCACAAGCGGCAATGTTCGCTGATAATGTGGCGATCGCAGACTGGCAAGGAGCGGGTTTACTAAAGCCGTCAGTCATTAAACCGATTATCTCCACGCTTGAAAAAGGGTTAGTCTTGAAGAAGTTGGGTCGGTTAGGCGATGGCGATCGCGCAGCTTTACAGAATATCTTAGGGCTGATTTTAGGAGAGAGTTTATGATCACTGCTGTCACACCTTCAACCCTGGAAGAGTTTTTAGCGTGTCCAGAAACGAAGCCCGCGTCTGAGTTTATTGATGGGAAAGTGAGCCAGAAGCCAATGCCGCAGGGAGAACACAGTCGATTGCAAGTGAAGCTCTGTGAGCACATTAACCAAGTGGCGGAACCGCGATCGCTTGCCTATGCGTTTCCAGAGTTGCGCTGCACCTTTGGCGGAGCCGCGATCGTGCCTGACATAGCGGTGTTTCGCTGGGACAGAATTCCTCGGCAGGCTTCAGGACGAGTGGCAAATCGTTTCAACATCCATCCTGATTGGGCAATTGAGATCCTTTCCCCCGACCAGAGCCAAACGAAGGTACTGGGCAACCTGCTCCACTGCTCGGAACATGGGACAGAACTCGGTTGGCTCCTATACCCAGCCGAAGAAAGCATTTTGATCGTGCTGCCAGAACAACGAGTGCAGTTGTTGACAGGCGCTCAGGTGTTACCCGTGATCGCTGGGCTACCGCTGGAGTTGACGGTTGAACAGGTATTTAGCTGGCTGACCTTGTGACGCGATCGCTAAACTTAGAGCATGTGATGGAGCTATCTAAAGACTGGAAAATAGTTCAGATTGGAGAGGTTGCCTTGAATGAAAAAGGAGCATTTGTTAATGGTCCTTTTGGCAGCGATTTACTAACGAGTGAACTGGTATCTCAAGGAGTTCCAGTCATTTACATTAGAGATATTCGTGAAGGTATTTATAAAAGAGTTAGCACGGTATTTGTAACTTCCGAAAAGGCAAAAGAATTGAAGTTTTGCCAGGTCGAGCCTGGTGATGTACTTGTTACTAAAGTTGGTGATCCCCCAGGTATCGCAGCAGTTTATCCAAAAGGGATGCCAACGGGAGTTATTACACAGGATGTGATTAAGATTCGGGTGAACTCTAAACTCGTTATTCCTGAATATCTTATTCACTTTCTTAACTCACAAAAAGGCTTTGAAGCACGAAAGCCCATCATCGTCGAAACAACACGAGCAAGATTTGGATTAACGCAATTCAAGGAAACTTATATTCCGCTACCACCGATCGCTGAACAGAAGCGTATTGCCGCGATCGCCCAGAAATGCGATCGACTCCGCCGCACCCGCCGCTACACCCAACAGTTGAGCGATAGTTATCTGCGATCGGTTTTCCTGGAAATGTTTGGCGATCCTGCTACTAATCCTATGAATTGGGATAGGTGTGAAATACGAGATGTTTGTGAATCAATTATTGATTGTGTTAATAAAACCGCCTCAGTAGTTGAGGAAGTTACACCTTACAAGATGATCCGAACTAGCAATGTTCGAGATGGTCAGATAAATTTATCAAATGTTAAATATGTGACTAAAGACATTTATCAAAAATGGACAAGGCGAGCTATCCCCCGAAAAGGAGATGTGATTCTGACGCGGGAAGCGCCTTTAGGAGAAGTCGGCATAATTTGCTTTAATGACACAGTTTTTTTAGGACAAAGGTTGGTTCAATATCGTGTTGATTCAAAAAAGTTAAATCCCTGGTTTCTGTTACATTCGCTTCAGACTACAAATGTACAACAACAACTTAGAAAACTTGGTGCAGGATCAACCGTTGAACATGTTGCAGTTCCAGATTGTGAACAGCTTCTTATTGATCTTCCGCCTCTTCCCCTTCAAGAAAAATTTGCTCAAGTTGTCCAGCGGTTTGAACGGCTTCGGATACAGCAGCGAGAAGCTGATCGGCAGACAGAGCATTTGTTTCAAACCGTTCTGCATCGTGCCTTTCGAGGCGAGCTGTAGAGAACCAAAATGTTAGAGTTGAAGCGATCTAGATTATAGAGACTGGGCAATGGCACAAATTACAATCACCGTACCCGATGACCTCTCGGAACAATTGCAACAGTTGGGCGACAGATTGCCAGAACTGCTACAACTCAGTTTGCAACAGCCAGCCCTACCTGCCCATATCTATCACTACATCCTCAACTTTCTTGCCAGCAATCCCACCCCTGAAGAAATTGCCAATTTTCGCCCCACCGCTGAAATGCAAGAGCGCCTGCAAACCCTAATCAGCCGTAGTCATGCAGAGATTTTCACCCCTGCCGAGCAAGCCGAACTCAACGAATATGAACGGATTGAACATCTAGTCATCCTAATTAAGTCGGGTTCCCTCCCCTATCTTGCCGCCTCCGCATGACCTACATCCCAGCCCAACTTCGTCGTCTGGTAGAAGAACGGGCAGGCGATCGCTTGTTTCAAACGATTTTGCATCGTGCCTTTCGAGGTGAGTTGTTGCTTCAGCCTCTGTTAACATTCTCCGGATTGGGGCATCCTAAACCAGAAGGGTTAAAAAAGGCTTCTTGAGGTGGCACTATTCCTATGCGAAGAGCAGATCGACGCGATGATTCCGATGACAATTCTATTCACAACCCCACCTCCCGGCAGGCAGAGCCAACCTCACCCCATGAACTTCGGAGTCTTTTGCTCAAAGCTCGCAGCGATCGGGATGAACTCCGCCAGAGCAATCAGACCCTCGAACAAAAAGCCCAACAGAACCACCAACTTTATTTAGAAGCACAGCAAAAGCACCAATCTACCCTCACCCTATATCAGGAAGAACAGCACCGGTATCGCTCTACCCTCACCCTATATCAGGAAGCCCACACTCAAGCACAGACTTACCTCACCCTCTACAACCAAGAGCAATCCCGAACGATCGAGCTATCGGCAAAATATGAGACGGCTGACGCAGAACGCCAGCAATACCTCACCCTCTATACCTGGCTGACTGACACATTTCCTCAAAGGAGGGGTCAAATCCACGTACTCTGGGGATTACCACATCACCAGACATCCCTATGGAAGAAACCCCTCGCTTATATGATGCGCTGCGGCAGTTACTCGGTCAACAGTGCCGC
>JBGSWI010000174.1:0-11448 GCA_041752515.1 Leptolyngbyaceae cyanobacterium
GCACGACGACACCACGCAACCCGAAAAAAGTTTGCGTCAAATAAATACTGACCAACTGCTGCACTATTTTCAGGTGAACAGCATTGGCGCAGTGCTGCTGGCAAAACACATTCAACCGTTGCTTAAACACCGCGATCGCGCCTTACTCGCAACGATTTCTGCCAAAGTGGGCAGCATTGGCGATAACCAATTGGGCGGTTGGTATGGCTATCGCGCCTCTAAAGCAGCCCTGAATATGTTTATGCGAAATGTGGCGATCGAATATAAGCGCACCTGCCCACGGGCGATCGTCGTCAACTTGCATCCCGGCACCACAGACACTGAGCTATCGCGCCCGTTTCAGCGGAATGTGCCCCCCGAAAAGCTGTTCTCAGTTGAGCGTACGGTGCAACAACTGCTCACCGTGATGGATGGCTTACAAGAAGATGACAGCGGCGAATTCTTTTCGTGGAACGGCGATCGCCTGCCCTGGTAAAAACAATTCGGGCGTTGCTGAATCAGTCTATGAATTCTGAAATTGCCCTCACCCTCCAGGGATCTTAGGTTGGGTGGTGGCAGAGTATAGTAGTGCAAAGACCTTTGCTCCATTGTGGGCGATTGTTTGTGGGCGATCGTTGGCGCTTGGCAGTGATTTCTACGTCACTGACGGCGGGTCTGTCTACCCCTGCTTTATTCTCGATGGTGATACCAGATTGTCAGCCCGACTTACGCAACACGAGTGGAAGGAGAAAACACCCGATTACGCCATTATTTAGCGCGATCGCATTGTAAAGCCCTCTGTTATTCTAAATCCGTGACCATGCTGAAGCACAAGAGTTCGCTTGCTCCTTCACCACCTCAAATTCGCCAATGTTCCGGGTTCCTAATGATTCATTGCTCCATTCAGCAATGCCTCTAAAACTTCGAGGCTATTTGCGAGAAAGGTTCTGCCGTTGGGCAGCATAATCTGCCGCTGTGATGTAATCACCAATCGCAAAACAGGCAACTTTGAGGTTACCCAAAACCTGTTCTTCCACCCGACTATCATTCATTGATCGAGCGATTTCAAGGCGTTGTTCATAGCAGTGAATGGCGCTACCGTAGTCTCCTAATGCATCATAAGCCACACCAATGCTGCCCAAAGCTTGCTCTTCACCCCGCAAATCATCCAGTTTGCGCGTTGCTTCTAGCCGCTGTTCTCCACATTTAATCGAACGAGTATAGTCTTCCATTGCATAATAGGCGTTTCCCAAATTTCTCAGAATTTGAGCTTCCATCCGGCTATCTCGTAGGAGGGTTGCTAAAGCTAGCCGCTGTTGATAATAGCCGATCGCGTTGGCATAATCTCCTAACGCATAGGAAGCATTGCCCAAGTTTTTGAGAATTTGCTCTTCTACTTGCTGTGCGCCAAGTTCACGCGCAATGATTAGACTTTGCTGTTCATAAAAAATTGCTTGCTCATATTGGCTTACGGCTTTGTGTGCCAACCCTAAATTGTTTAGGGCTGCCATCTCGCCGGGGCGATCGCCCACTTCTTTCGCCAACGCCAAACTCTGAAGCTGATATTCAATTGCCTTATCAGGTGCTTTAAAGTGACGATAGGCATTACCAAGGGTACTCAGGCTAATGACTGCACTGGGGCGATCGCAGGTTTGCTGAGCATAAATCAAAGCAGACTGTGAATATTCAATCGCCTTACTGTAATGCTTCAAACTATAAAACGCTAAACCAATACTACTGAGCGATCGCCCTAGCCCCAAATCATCCTGAGTCGTTTGATAAAAAGAATAAGCTTGCCTAAAAAAATCTAAAGCTACTTCGTATCGACCCGCTTGGTAGTGTTGACTGCCTAGTTCTAAAAAGCAAGATGCCCTATTTTTAGATGTTTCAAGCTGCTGTAAAGGGTCTTCCGCAGCCGATTCACTAGCGATAAGCTTGCTACCAATAGATGGAATCAACGTTTCGCGCAGAGCATTATTATTTTCAGACTGATCAATGGGAGCCTTAGGTATGCAATCAGCATCTCTATCAAGGTAAACAAATTTGTTATCCATCCCTAAGCGCCTCCCGTTTCGTGCTGGCTTAGATTGTCTACGGAGCTAAGACTCCCTGTCTTCAATCAGACTAACTTGAGTAACCGAAGAAAGTATTCGGTGATTCCCAGGCTTTTCTCAAAAACTCACTATTCTTAAGCCAGTATATTTAACGACTTTTATCAACCTAACTAGCGCTAGCCAGTTTGCTAACTGCACCAGTCGGTCCCACCACAGAAACGTAAGGGTTCGTCAAATATCTCTGAGCCACCGCTTGAGCCTGTTCGGCGGTAATGCTGGCGATCTGTTGTTGAAAAGTCTGATCAAATTCAATCCCTAAACCCAATGTTTCATACCAGCCGAACGTTTGTGCAATCTGAGCATTGGTTTGTTTTCCTAATGCATATTGACCCAACATTTTATTTTTAGCGGCTTGTAGCTCCGCTGCCGAGGGGGGAATCACCCCCAATCGATCAATTTCTGATCGCAATCCTTCTAAACCGATCGCGGTATTTTCCGCTGCTGTTCCCATATATGCCACAAATTGGGCAGTGTCTAGGCGGGTGGTGTAAAAGGCAGATACTTCGTAAGCTAAGCCGCGTTTTTCCCGCAGTTCCACAAACAAGCGACTCGATAGCCCATTCCCCAAGTAGGTATGCAGCAGCTTCAGCGTGGCGTAGTCGGGGTGAGAGGGCGAAGGATAGCCCTGGGAAATGGATGAAGATTGCACCGACGAACTGATGACCGCAGGAGCGAGATAGCCCAACATCAAGATCGATTGTTGCGTTTCTTGGGTTGTGGTTTGGTGTACCGGGTTTGCTAAAACAGACGGAGCGTGAATGATTGGCAATGGCTCATCTGGATAGTGCCAATCGCCTAAGACCGATTCAACCAGAGAAACCGCGACCTCTGGCTGAATGCGACCTGATATGCTGACGATCATATTATCGGGGCGGAAAAAAGCCTGGTGGTAACCCAGTAAATCGGTCTGGCTGAGTTGAGAAACGGTTTCTTCTATCCCCAAACCCGATAGCGCGTAAGGATGATCCCCATACATACTGTGCCGGAGTTGGTCATAAGCGACGGTGAAAGGCTGCTCCTGCTGAGAGCGAATTGCCTGTAGGGTGAGGCGGCGCTCTAGCTCTAGTTCTTTTTTAGGAAAGGTGGGCGATCGCAATAACTCTCCTGCCAAAATCAGCATCTCTTTAAAGTCGGCTGAAACTGCCTTAAAGCTGAGTAAAAAGTAGTCGGTTGTGGTATCAGTTCCCAAACTGGCACCCACCGACTCCACCTGTTCGGCAATCTCTAAAGAAGAGTAGGTTTTGGTTCCTTTGGTCAACACGGCAGAAACTAAATGCGATAATCCAGCCTGGTTAGGCTGCTCCCAGCGGCTACCCGCCCGCAGGAAGAACCGAGCCGCAACAATATCGGCGGTAGGATTTTCGGTGACTAGCACCACAATTCCATTACTTAAGGTTGTGCGATGAACCCGTTGAGTCGGTTGAGAGGCGATTGTGCGAATGGTCACAGAAAATTCCTTCAGATAAAAGCTAAGTATTACAGTCGAAAGCGAGTGCCCCAGGAGCTATGTTGAAAACTTTTATCAGGAGAAAATACGACAAGCTCCCTATTGAATGAGAGGCTCCACCGGGCGATCGCATCCTCAATTGCGCTCCACTACATCGGTTTTACCACCGTGACAGCATAGTGATAGGGCGATAGATATTGAGCCGCCAATCGTTGGAGATCTTCTGGCTGAATTGCCTGAACCCGCTGGGGATAGGTGCAAACGACTTCGGGATGGACGATCATGCTGTAGTAGCCGTAAAGTCCGGCGAGTTGACTAGGCGTTTCGGTAGAAAATGCGTAGTCATTGCAGAGTAACCGTTTACAGCGAGAAAGCTCTGCTTCAGGGATGGGCACCGATGCTAATTCTGTCAGGCGATCGCAAATGATCGCTTCCACCCGCGCCAAGTCCTCTGCCTCCAGCCATGCGGTAATGGTAAACAAGCCAGATTCGCGCTGCACTGAAAAACCACTGCTAATTGCTTGCACCAAGTTGCGTTGTTCGCGCAGTTCCCACACCAGCCGCGACGTGCGCCCCTCCGCCAGCAGCACCGATAGAATATCTAACCCATAGGCAGCATTTAACTGCTCATCTAGGCTTTGCACCGATGAATCCATCCCCGGTCCTAGCCATGCCATCATCAGCCGCGCTTGCTCGATTCGGGGCATCAGCAGTTCTTTACGGCGAATTTGGGTGATGGGCGGTTCTGCTTCAGGGGAGTGCTGAGGACAGGTTTCTCGGTCTGAAAAATTATGAAACGTGCGATCGACCAGGCTGAGGGCAGCATCCTGGCTGACATCCCCCACGATCACAATGGTCAAGTTTTCAGGCTGATAATGGGTGCGATGAAAAGCACGCATTTCATCGGGCGATCGCCCCATTAAGGTTTCCTCATTGCCTAAAATCGGGCGACCATAAGGATGACGTTGATAGACCGTTTCGGAAAGCACCTGAAACGCAACACAGTCTGGATTGTCGTAAGATTGACGAATTTCTTCTAAAACAACATCCCGCTCTCGGTCAAACTCATCATCGGGAATTGCCGCATTTAAAAGAATATCTGCCAAATAGGGCAGGGTTTCTTCAAGATGCTGGGCGGCGGTGGCAATGAAGTAATGAGCATAGTCGTAGCTAGTCGCAGCATTGGTTACGCCGCCCCGATGTTCCACTTCGCGATCGAATACGCCGGGAGCAATTTTGGTAGTGCCCTTAAAAATCATGTGTTCCAAAAAGTGCGCCATACCTGACCACGGATCAGGTTCTAAGACTGAACCCGCCTTAACCCAAACATCTACCGCTGCAACCGGCATCGCAGGAGTGTGTTGATGAATCACCGTCAAACCGTTATCCAGCCGGGTTATGCTTGCGGGAAACGGCTCAGCCTTTAGTAGAACGTTGGTCAATTTTTAATCCTGAAGCTTATTCGAAATATCATAACGCCGCCTTGGAGCAAGTGACGGCAATGTTTAAGGTCGGCTTGATATATTTAAAGATAATAAGTTAAAGGCTTTGACGGGATCAAGCGCTCGCTTCTCTCTAACTCCTGGTTCCTTTTTTCCCAGAGGCTTCCTTTAGTAACGAATTCTGGGATCAATGTAAGCGTTGATGATATCGGTGAGAATGCTGGAAAGGGCAACGATCGCGGCGAAGAAAACCACAATGCCTTGAACCGTGGGGTAATCCCGTTGGGCGATCGCCCGATATAGCCGATTTGCCAGCCCAGGCCACGAGAAGGTGACTTCGGTTAGAATTGCGCCGCCTAATAATGCTGAAAACGTCAGTCCTAAAATGGTGATTACAGGAATCAGAGCATTTTTAAGTGCGTGAGAGACTAAAATTCGAGATTCCGAAATCCCTCTAGCCCGTGCGGCTTCAATGTAGTCTGCCTTGAGCGTTTGCTGCAAATTGACTCGCACAATCCGTTCAAAAATGCCGCTAATCAAAATTCCGAGCGTCAAGCAGGGCAACGCCAAATAGTAAAGCGTGGTGAAAAACTGACTCAGATTGACGTGAAGCAAACTATCCAACAGATATATGCCGGTCGGTCCGTCAGGTGGGGCGATCGTCACCGGAAAGCGGGTGCCCAGTGGAAACCAGTTAAGCTGCACCGCAAAGATTAATTGCAGCAGCATTCCCAGCCAAAACATCGGAACCGAGTAGGTGAGAATGCCAAACAGTCTGCCCGCTAGATCGAGCGAGGTATTAGGACGGGAAGCGGTGATGATGCCAACGGCAACGCCCACCACAAGGGCGATCGCTAAACTACACAGTGCCAACTCCACGGTTGCCGGAAAAAACTTTTGGATAATGCCCCAAACCGATTGCCCTTGAGTGGTGAGAGAGTTACCCAAATCTAGCCGCAGCAGCGAACCCAGGTAACTCACATATTGCACCCATAACGGTTGCCCCAACCCTAGCTGCTGTCGCAATTCATCTTTGGCGGCTTGGGGTGCCCGTGGTCCTAACAGCGCATCCACGGGATCGCCGGGAGTCGCCCTCATCAGCAAAAATACTAAAGTCGCAATCAACCACAGCATCACTGGAGCTAAGAGCAGGCGAGTCAGGATGTAAGAGCGCAGGGAGCTAGAGCGAGACATGATAGGAGCTAGGAGTGAAAGGGGCGGTGAACTAGCGAGACTTTAGCGTTAAGAACTTTTTCATGGCGGCGATCATTTGGGGTGGCCAACGGCGGGTTTTGGTGAGCCATTCGATGTTTTTGTAACGAGAGTCTACGCCCACGGCTGCGACCCATTCGCTTTCGGCTTCTCCTTGCCTGCCCTGTGACCACAGGGCAGCGGTCAGTGCAGCGCGCATATCGGCAAACTTAGGATATTTGCGTACCAAGTTCCGCATCGTGCGAATTGCTTCGTCGGTTTGCTCGGTTTGATAGAGGGCGAGGGCGTAATTGGCACGGGCAAAGGCATAGTCTGGAGCCAAATCGGAGGCTTGTTTAAAGTCCGCGATCGCGGCATCCCACTGCCCCAAACCTGCTTCTGCATTACCGCGATTGTTGAATGCCAGCGGATCTTTCGGATCTAATTCCAGGACGTGATTGTAGTCCGCGATCGCCTGATCCCACTTGCCCACCCCTTCCAGTGCCGCACCCCGATTCAGATACGGATCGGGCGAATCGGGCGATAGCTCAATCGACTTATTGTAGTCCGCGATCGCGCCTTCCAGTTTGTTTTGACTGACCCGCGCATTGCCTCGGTTGCTCCAAACTGCCGGGTTTTGCGGAAATCGATCGAGCATTTGCGTCCAGTAGGTTTCCGCTGTCGCAAAGTCTCCTTGATTCGTCGCATTCAGCGCCTTTTGATACAGTGCATCCAAATCTTGCATCAAATCCAATGCAGAAGGCTCCACAATTGCGGATTGGGTCGGCGATGTCGGCGGAGTTTGGGAAGCAGCAAGTGCAGAGGGCACTAATCCTACAGGCATCACAACAATCACTAGGCTAAAAAAAGCAGCAAGAAGGCGAATCATAGGATTTAAGAAAGATGTGGGATTGAGTTTTGAGTTTTGAGTTTTGTAAGTCCTTCGGACTGGCTTTGCCCACGCGTTGCGTCTCCGTAGCTTTGGATTCCCGAAGGGTAGGAGATATTTTGAGTTTTGTCAGTCCTTCGGACTGGCTTTGCCAAAGCGTAGCGTTGATCTAGGAGATATTTTGAGTTTTGTTCGCGTTAGCGGCGCTTTGCGCTTTTGAGTTTCTGACCCTTAGCCTCTAACCTCTAACCTCTAACCTTTAACCTTTAGTCTAAAGGATGGAAAGCTGAGCATCGGGAGGAGTGTAGCCCAGATGTTTCCAAGCGGCAGCGGTGGCGATGCGTCCGCGAGGGGTGCGGTTGAGGTAGCCAATTTGTAGCAGATAGGGTTCATAGACTTCTTCAATGGTTTGAGCATCTTCACCGGTGGCAGCGGCGATCGTTTCCAGTCCAACGGGACCGCCATTAAAGTTTTCAATCATCACGGTCAACAGGCGGCGATCGGTCCAATCTAAGCCGAGCGGGTCGATATTATAACGCTCTAGGGCTTCGGCAGCGATCGCTTCAGTCAAGCTACCCAACTCTTTCACCTGTACATAATCCCGGACTCGTTTGAGCAAGCGGTTGGCAATTCGGGGAGTCCCGCGCGATCGCCGAGCAATTTCAGTCGCGCCCTCGTCGGTCACCGCCATCTTCAAAATGCCAGCCGTTCGCAGTACAATTTGCAGCAGTTCATCCAGTTCATAGAAACGCAGTCGTTGAATTAACCCAAAGCGATCGCGCAATGGTGAGGTGAGCGCCCCCACACGGGTAGTGGCACCGACAAGGGTGAAGTGTTTCAGCGGAATTGAACGTGTCCGGGCGCTAGATCCCTTGCCCAATGTTACATCCAACCGAAAATCTTCCATTGCGGCATACAAAATTTCCTCGGTCACTTTGGGCAACCGATGAATTTCGTCAATAAACAGCACATCTCCGGGCTGCAACCCCAGCAGCAATCCCGCAATATCTCGCGGTCGCTCTAATGCTGGAGCCGTGGTCATTTTGCAACCCACGCCCATTTCTTCCGCCAAAATTAATGAGAGCGTTGTTTTTCCTAAACCGGGCGGTCCGTAAAGCAGCAAATGATCCAGGGTTTCCTGCCGGACTTTAGCAGCCTGGATGGCAATATCCAGCACTTCTTTCAAGTCTTTTTGCCCAATGTACTCTGACAACCGACGAGGGCGCAGGCGCTCTTCCTGCTGGCTGCGTTCCTCTGGTTTCGCCTCCGGTTCCAACAGTGGCTCTGGTTCTAGCAGTGGCTCTTTAGCACTATTTGAGTACAGCGATTTGCTGTTTGACGTGCGCTTGGCAGCAGGTTCTTTGGGCATTCCATCGACAAACAACCCTGGTTGCGATGAGTCGTCGGGTTCGGGGGGCTGTGGTTTAGATGAAATGATTGCCATACTTTTGAGAAACTTGCTAACCGCTTAACCGCTTATGATTAGTACGGATGCGTTCGTTAATCATACCCAGGATTTGGCAAGATAACGGTGGAGTCTATGGTTACAAGTTCAGAGTTTACAAGTTCAGAGTTTATGATTCCAGAAGGCGTAACGTTTGAGCAGGCGATCGCCCTGAGCCAAACGTTGGTCGATCAGGTGTCACAGGGCACGGTCGCCGATGGTTCGCTGGAGTCGGCGATCGCTCAGTTAGTTGCCAGCGAGAATGGCGCACGCGGTTTTTTTGTGACCTATCTCAGCGATGATCGTCCGGTTGCCGATCCGCCTACTACTGCTGTGATTGCTGCGCTGAAGACGATGCCTGAGATTGTTGCGCCATTGATGGTGAAGAATTTGGCAATGTCTACGGCAATGGCGATCGTCCATCGCCGCAATCAAGATGAGGCACTGGCACAGGGATCAGATCGGGTGAAGGCGCGATCGGCGTATATTCTCCAGGCAATCCAGTCTAAGGAAACTGTCGCTCAGATCAACGCTCTGATCACCAGCATTGAGGCTCAGGCTGGAGACTACACCCCCTTTCTCACGCGCTGGGGCTATGACTCAGAGCAACAGCAAGCAATCCGACAGGCGTTTGAGTCACTTTAACCTTTTTGACAGCGGCGATCGAGGTTTTTTGCCGCTTGAGCAGCAGTTCTGCCACCCTTAAAGCCTGCGCAGTATTTTTGCCTGATGTTATGCCGTTTTGAGTTTTGAGTCTTGTTCGCTCAGTCCCCTGTCAATACCCTGTCAATACCCTGTCAATACTCTGTCAATATCGCGCACCCGGTAATCCTATTGGGCTGAATCCACATCGCAACATCCATTGTGCAATCAGTACTCATTGTGCAATCAGTCAGGGCATCAATCGTACATCCAATGATCACCTCAATTGCCAGCAGCCCTATCGAGGGGCAGCCTGACCACAAAATGAACGCCCAACTCATCACTTTCAGCCCACAGAATACCCCTTAAATATTCCATCTGCTTCTTGATGAGCGCTAGTCCTAAGCCCGTTCCACCCTGCTTCCAATGGTCACTCTTCGGGATGCGATAGAACTTCTCAAAGATGCGATGTAACTCGTCTTGAGCAATCTGAACCCCGCTATTGCTGACCTGTAATTGAAGATGCCCTTCTGATGAGCCAACGTGAACCGTAATCGTTTCTCCAGGAGGGGTGTATTTACAGGCATTGGTCATCAATTCTCTGAGGATGCGAGTCAAGATATCGATATCAGAACTAAAGGGTGGGAGTTCATCGGGCAAAAGCACCTGTAAGTGTTGCTGCCGTTCCTGCATTCTGCCTTGAAAGGCGGCTGCAATATTGGATGCCCACTCAACCACATGAATGGGGACAATGCTTACTTGAATCCTTTCTGCTTCCAATCGCTGTAAGCCTAGCAGGTTATTGACGAGTTCAAGCTCTTGGTCACACTGTTCACTCAGAATCCCTAAATACCTCTGGAGCCGTTGTTGTTGGGTGTGAACATCTGTATCTGGAGTCGATACAGGGAGTAGCTGTTCAACCATCACCTCAACCATTTTGATCGCCATTTTGATACTCGCTAGGGGAGAGCGTAATTCATGGGATACCGTACTGAGAAAGTCATCCTTCATCTGACTCAATAGCTGAAGCTGTACTTCTACCGCCTTCCGTTCGGTGATATCTAGAGCTACTCCCACTAAGCGCACTACCTGATGATGGTCATTTAAGATAGGTTTGCCCTTCGCGAGTATCCATCCTGTTGAGCCGTCCGCGCGAATAATCTGGACATCGACCTCATAGGGTTCTGCCTGCTCTAATGACCTCCTGACACACTCACTGAGCCGTTGCCCATCTTCAGGCGGGAAGTTTTGCGCCAGGTGCGATTCATAATCGGGTTCTGGTTGCTCAGGCGTTAGCCCAAAGATTTGAAAGATTTGGCTAGACCAGAAGATGTTCCCTGTAGAGATGTCGTATTCCCAACTGCCAATATGGGCAACTTCTTGGGCTTCCATCAAGCGATCGCTGAGGGTTTGTAGTTCTAGGGTGCGCTCAACGACTCGCTGTTCTAATTGGGCATTAAGTTCCTGTAGTGTCCTTTGAGTAATCTGTAGTTCCTCAAGGGCGTTTTTAAGTCTGATGGTGGTAATTCGAGTCACCCGCGTCTCCCGATTAATCAGCCAATAAAGCATCCCTGCGGTTGCCAGAACATAAAACCAGCCCTTTAGAGTTTGCAGTTGGGTCAGTGTGTTAGAGGGAGAATAGGTTAGGTAGCTGAGTAATTGATCTGAAAAGAAGATCCACAGACATCCAACAATGAGATGCACTCCCACCACTTTGGCAGCAATGGGGACTTTCAAACGAGGGCGGGGCACGGGAGAAAGACTCACTTTAAATGGTTCTCATTCTGAATGGATGCTTCAGCAAAGGGGCTAATTTACAGCGCTTTGCACACAGGTAAGACACCAGATCTTTCAAGGTTATGTGAATTACTTTTAATCATTCCCATAACCTTTATGGTGTTTGATTTTAGCTCAAGCCAGGAGGCTATACCCTGGCTCTTTGGCGTGTTGGAGAATGGTTTCCACGGTCGTCTTCTAGTTGCTTTTACTATGTCCTTTACGCAATGTGCGACTTTCCTAAAATGACTGCAAAGACTGCCCTCACCCTAGCCCTCTCCCATTGGGCTATGCATTACGCAAAAGTGGGCAGGATAGCATCAGGGATTAGGTTTTAGCGGCGAGTTGCGACCCTTCGAGTAAGTGATGGAGCACGCCAATCCCGCGCCAGAGGGTTTTCAATCCAGGTTCTCCATCGCCTTTACGGGCAAGGAAACCGCCTAGTCGAGCAATCCAGAGGATGACTTGATGGAGGGTCGGTATTTTTCGAGAGCGATTTTTCGGCTCAAACTTACGGCGTAACA
>JBGSWI010000175.1:0-30654 GCA_041752515.1 Leptolyngbyaceae cyanobacterium
CTAACTTTGACCTATGACCTCCAATCTTCATCAAAGCGTTCAAACTGATAATGTCTTCCACACAGAGAACGTCAATATCTACTATGGAGACTTTCTGGCAGTTAAGGACATTAACCTTGATGTTCCCAAAAACGCAATCACTGCCTTCATCGGTCCTTCGGGTTGCGGCAAAAGTACCGTGCTTCGCTGCTTTAACCGATTGAATGACTTGATCAAGTCATTTCATTTAGATGGCAAGATTTTGTACCATGGGCAAGATTTGTATGCGCCCGAAATTGATGCGGTTGAAGTGCGGCGGCAAATTGGCATGGTGTTTCAGCAGCCAAACCCTTTTCCCAAAACGATCTATGACAACATTGCTTTTGGTCCTCGGCTGTTAGGCTACAAGGGTGACATGGACGAACTGGTTGAGCGATCGCTGAAGCGAGGAGCGCTTTGGGATGATGTCAAAGATAAGCTCAAGGCAATGGGAACTGATATTTCCGGTGGTCAACAGCAGCGGCTTTGTATTGCTAGAGCGATCGCGGTTCAACCCGAAGTCATTCTGATGGACGAGCCTTGCGCGGCGCTTGACCCCATTTCAACCCTGAAAATTGAAGACCTCATGCAGGAGCTAAAAGAGGATTACACTCTTGTAATCGTGACGCACAATATGCAACAGGCATCTCGCGCCTCGGATTACACTGCCTTTTTTAACGTTCAGGCAAACGAAAAAGGACAACGCACCGGGTTTATTGAAGAATACGATCGCACCGAATCGATCTTCCAGAGTCCTAAGAAAAAAGCAACTCAAGAATACGTCAGTGGTCGCTTTGGTTAAGCAATTCCCTCTCGAAACGTGAGAGATGCTCATCAAGTTTGCTGAGTACCTGATTAGCTGTTAGGCAAATGGTGAACGCAATGTTCGTTCACCTATGCTGCTCTCCAGAATTTCAATATCGGTCAGATAGGAGTTGCCCGTATCAAGATAGGATAATGGCAGACTCTTGAAACCATTGAGAAGGGTGAAGAGTTCAGACGTTGTTTCAAGATCTTCTGAATGTATATGAAGCGCTATTGGTCTCGCTTACTTGCTTTTGTGCTAGTTCTTTACGTTAGTTTAGGGAGTGGTTCAGCCGCTTTTGCTGGCTCTACTCTAACTGGCGATTATCGTCAAGATACGGTATCTGTTGTTAACAGTCTGAGAGAAGCGCTTCAACTACCTGCGGATTCTCCAGAAAGAATTGCCTCCCAAACTGAGGCTAAGCGGCTAATTAACGATTTTTCGTCACGCTATCGTCGGGATGGAGCCTTGGCTAAGCTGCCCTCCTTCACCACAATGCGGACTGCCTTAAATTCTTTGGCGGGTCACTATAGTTCCTATCCAAACCGCCCTGTGCCACAAAAGATGAAAGATCGATTAGAGCAGGAGTTTAAACAGATTGAAACATCCCTAGAACGGGGTTCCTAAGTTTCTCTAAATGTCTGCCTGATTCAACGAAAGGGATACTCTGCGGGTATCCCTTTCGTTTAAGAAAAATATCTGGCGTTGCTGAATCTAGCGATTCATAGACTGATTCAGCAACGCTTGGATTTGAAGCTTGAGATGAGCGCAGTCAAAACCCAGATCCCTAAGTTGCTTCCATGCAAGACCTTGAACCAAGGCATCCCAATTTAAACGGAGAATGCGGCAGATCTGAGCCTGAAACCGTTTCAGTTTGGATAATTTCTGTGCTGCAACATCAGCGCTACGAGCAAATTTTGGCTGAATTTGAAATCAATTGGGTACTGTAGGTGAAAAATATGTGAGTAAGATCGATTCTTGCAATCAAACTTTAATGTCAAATTTGAATAAATGTGGTTTAACAGTAGACGTATACCAATAAAGTGACGTTGCCTAGCGTTCGCTCATCCAGTTGAACGAATCAACCTGATGAAGTCTGGCATTGGGCGATCGCTTAATATAAGCCCGATTCTGTTTGCAACCGCAGTTCAGCCAGGACAGTCGCCCGTATATCTTCGCTTAGTCTACCTAGTGTCCCTAATAAAACAGTGCAAGGTTCAATTATAAAAGCCAATTATGGCAACTCTCAACTCATTCATTTTCTCCAAGAAAAGCTGAAGCTTTCTACCCACGCGATCGCGATCGCGTTGCGGCACTGTGAGCAAGATCCCGGACCTTTGCCCATGATTTTGTGGCAATACGGATTAGTGTCGTTAGAAGAGCTAGAACAAATTTTTGACTGGCTAGAAAGTTAGTCAACCCTGCTTAATCGGTTCCGATTCTATTAAAATATGTAAATTGTTGGATGGGCGAAGAAATTTCATTTCTCGTTTATCTCCAGCGCTTTTTATTTGAACTTGAAGAAGAACAGAATGCGAGTTGCGATCGTTGGTGCAGGACTAGCCGGATTGGCAGCAGCCGTAGAACTGACTGATGCTGGGCATGAGGTGGAATTATTTGAGGCGCGATCGTTCATTGGCGGCAAGGTGGGCAGTTGGATCGATGCAGACGGCAACCACGTTGAGATGGGGCTGCACGTATTTTTTAACAACTACGCCAACCTGTTTAACTTGATGAAACGGGTCGGCGCATTTGACAATTTACGACCGAAAGATCACGTTCACACGTTCATTAATCGCGGCGGGCAAATTGGCACCTTGGATTTTCGCTTTTTGCTGGGTGCGCCATTTCATGGGTTAAAGGCATTCTTCACGACGAGTCAACTGCCAGTGCAGGATAAGCTGCAAACCGCGATCGCCCTTGGCACCAGCCCTGTCGTTCCTGGATTAGTGAGCTACGATGTCGCCATGAAATGGATTCGGGCGCTAGACGGCATCAGTTTTGCCGATTGGTTTCGCAGCCACGGCGGCTCTCAAAATGGTCTCAAGCGCCTGTGGAATCCGATCGCCCTTGCCCTGGGCTTCATTGATACCGAAGCTATTTCCGCTCGGTGTATGCTAACCATCTTCCTGATGTTTGCCACCAAAACCGAAGCCTCTCGTCTGAATTTGTTGGCAGGCTCCCCCGCTGAATATCTGCATCAACCCTTGATCGATTACCTAGAAGCGCGGGGCACGAAGCTTCACACCCGTCGCCAAACTCGGCGGATTCTGTTTGAAGAAGTTGATGGCGAAACGACAGTAACCGGGATCGTCACGGCAAACGGAGACAGCGAAGCAACCATTACCGCCGATGTTTACCTAGCTGCTTGTGACATTCCTGGTATTCAGCGCTTGCTGCCAGCGGAGTGGCGCAAATGGCAGGAATTTGACAATATATATCAGCTTGAAGCCGTGCCCGTGGTCACCGTACAACTGCGCTTCGATGGCTGGGTCACCGAGATGCAGGATGCGGAGCAGCGCCACCAGGTTGACCATGCTGCCGGAATGGATAATCTGCTCTATAGTGCGGATGCCGACTTTTCCTGCTTTGCCGATCTAGCGCTGACCAGTCCCAAAGACTATTACCGTGAAGGGCAAGGTTCCCTCATGCAAGTGGTGCTAACTCCGGGCGACCCCTTTATTAAAATGAGCAATGAGGCGATCGCCCAGCACGCCCTCAAACAGCTTCATGACCTGTTCCCGTCTTCCCGCGACCTAACCATGACCTGGTATGGGGTCGTCAAGTTGGCGCAATCCCTCTACCGCGAACAACCCGGCATGGACCCCTATCGTCCGTCTCAAAAAACCCCGATCGCCAACTTTTTCCTGGCAGGCAGCTACACCGCCCAAGACTACATTGACAGCATGGAAGGCGCGACTATTTCTGGAATGCAAGCCGCTCAAGCCATTTTGGAGCCAACAGGTTATAAGGTAAAGGGAGAGGGGCTGTTTAGGTATTGATATGTCCAACTGGCTAGAACATTCGGTTCAAATTGAAGTTGAAGCATCGATTAATCTGGTGTGGAGTTTGTGGTCTGATTTGGAGCAGATGCCTCAGTGGATGAAATGGATCGAGTCGGTCAAAATTTTAGAAGAAGATAAAGATTTATCTCGCTGGAAACTGGCAACAGGCGGGTTAGATTTCACCTGGCTCTCTCGGATTACTAAGTTAGAGCATCACCAAATCATTCAGTGGGAATCGGTGGATGGGTTGCCTAATCGGGGGGCAATTCGCTTTTACGATCGCGGCGAGCAAGGCAGCATTGTCAAACTAACTGTTGCTTATTCTGCGCCTGGTTTTTTGCTGCAACTGATGGATAACCTATTTGTCGGGCGCATTGTAGAATCCACCCTGCAAGCGGATATGGAGCGATTTCGAGTGTATGCATCGCAAGTAAAGGCTCAGGCATCTGAGCCAACGCCCTAGAGCGCTGCCTAAATTTCCGCTTGAAAGGGGCTTGCGCTAAAGTCATTAAAATTGCACATCATCAAGACTATGCACTATGGGTGACCCATGACGGATGAGGCTGCTGACTTAACTCAGCTTACAGAAGGGCTACCAGAGCGGTTGGTCAAATATCAGGTGCGATATGCCCACCATGGGGATGTCAATCGAGAGGCGCTCACGCCGATGATGCGGCATTATGTGGAGATTAAAGATCAGTATCCCCACGCCCTGCTGCTGTATCGAATTGGCGATTTTTATGAAACGTTTTTTCAGGACGCGATCGCGATCGCCCGTGCCCTAGAACTGGTATTGACCGCTAAACACGCGGGCGAAGCCATTGGACAGGTGCCCCTGGCTGGCATTCCTCACCATGCCCTCGATCGCTACTGTGCCCAACTGGTGGAAAAAGGCTTTTCGGTGGCAGTCTGCGACCAAACTGAAGATGCTGCCGAAGCGCAGGGGCGGTTGGTTCAGCGAGAAGTAACGCGGGTGATTACTCCCGGCACTGTGCTAGAAGAGGGGATGCTGAATGCGCGGCGCAACAACTTTTTGGCGGCAGTGGTAATCACCGGGAATTATTGGGGTTTAGCCTATGCAGATGTCTCCACAGGCGAGTTTTTAACCACGCAGTCGGAGGCTCTGGAGGCACTGACTCAGGAGTTGCTGAGACTCCAGCCTGCCGAAGTGCTCGTGCCGACGAATGCCCCCGATTTAGTCAGTTTGCTGCGTCCGGGAGAACGGTCTGAGCAATTGCCCGATTGTTTGCCCCCCCAGTTTTGCTATACGCTGCGATCGCAATCCTCATTTGTGCTATCTGAAGCGCGCTATCGGCTGTTGCAGCGGTTTAAGCTGCGATCGCTGGAAGGCATGGGCTGCGATCACCTTCCCTTGGCAGTTCGAGCAGCAGGCGGCTTGTTGGAATATTTAGAATCCACCTCAGAACGAGGCGTTACGAGAACAGACAGCATTCAGGAGCCAGAATCAACTCAAAACTCAAAACTCAAAATATCTCCTGGGTCAACGCTACGCGTTGGCAAAGCCAGTCCGAAGGACTTACAAAACTCAAAACTTACCCACGCCTCCCGCCAACAAGTGCCCCTCCAACCCCTCTGCACCTACACCCTGACCGAATTTTTGACGATCGACTATCAAACGCGACGCAACTTGGAGATTACCCAAACCGCGCGCGATAGCACCTTTCACGGATCATTGCTGTGGGCGCTCGATCGCACGGTGACCGCAATGGGCAGTCGATCGCTACGGCGCTGGCTGCTGCAACCCTTACTCAAGCTAGAAGAGATTCAGGCGCGGCAAGATTCGATCGCCGAACTGGTCAACAACAGTGCGTTGCGGCAAACCGTGCAAAAGGTGTTGAAGCAAATTTACGATTTAGAACGATTGGCAGGTCGCGCCGGATCGGGCACCGCCAACGCACGGGATTTGACCGCCCTGGCAGACTCCTTCTCCAGGCTGCCCGATTTGGCGATGGTGGTGGCAAAGGCAGAATCTCCCTACCTGAAGGCATTACAATCCGTGCCGCCTCAGCTAGAAGCCTTGGGACGACACCTGCGATCGCACCTGACCGAAAATCCGCCACTTACCCTCACCGAAGGCAACTTAATCCGTCCTAGCGTCAACCCCAAACTAGATGAACTGCGGCAGCAAGTGGACGATGACCAACTCTGGATTCGCGATTTAGAGGCGATCGAGCGCGATCGCACGGGCATTTCTACTCTCAAAGTGGGCTACAGCAAAACTTTTGGCTACTACATCAGCATTTCTCGCGCCAAAGCCACCCAACCCCCAGACGACTATCAGCGCAAACAAACCCTAACCAACGAAGAACGGTACATTACCGTGGAACTCAAAGACCGAGAAAGCCGGATTTTCGCTGCACGGGATGAACTGAATCGACTGGAATATGAGATTTTTGCCGAGTTACGATTAGAAGTAGGCACCCAGGTCGAATTAATCCGCACTGTGGCAAAAGCAGTTGCCGCCGCCGATGGGCTGTGTGGCTTAGCCGAACTCGCCACTCTTCAGGGCTATTGCCGCCCTCATATGACCCAGGGGCGCGAAATTCAAATCCTCGAAGGTCGTCATCCCGTTGTCGAGCAATCTCTACCCGCCGGTTTCTTTGTCCCCAATTCCACAGAGCTAGGGAACAGGGAACAGGGAACAGGAAAGAGGAAAGAGAAGTTAGAAGAGGAGGAAGCAGGGCAGGATCAAAACTCATCCCCCGCTCCTGATTTAGTCATTTTGACGGGACCCAACGCTAGCGGTAAAAGCTGCTATCTCCGGCAGGTTGGCTTGATTCAACTATTGGCGCAAATGGTCAGCTATGTGCCAGCGCAGGCGGCAACCTTGGGCATTTGCGATCGCATCTTTACTCGTGTGGGCGCAGTAGACGATTTGGCAACCGGGCAGTCTACCTTTATGGTGGAAATGAACGAAACCGCAAATATTTTGAACCACGCCACCCCGCGATCGCTGGTGTTGCTAGATGAAATTGGGCGCGGCACCGCAACGTTTGATGGCTTGTCGATCGCTTGGGCAGTGGCAGAACATCTGGCAACCGAAATCCTTGCCCGGACGATTTTTGCGACCCATTACCACGAACTCAACGAGTTAGCGTCCATTCTGCCCAACGTCGCCAACTATCAGGTGACGGTGAAAGAACTGCCGGATCAGATTGTTTTTTTGCACAAAGTTCAGCCCGGTGGAGCCGATCGCTCCTACGGCATTGAAGCAGGACGATTGGCAGGGTTACCCGCATCTGTGATTCAACGCGCCAAACAGGTGATGACTCAGATCGAAAAACACAGCAAAATCGCGATCGGGTTACGCAAAAGCAATCAGCCTGAATCCGCGAAAGAGAAAACTGGTCGGTACGCCGCCAACCCAGATGAACAGTTGGATATTTTTGGTTGAGAGACGCGATCGTGGGCGTAAGAAAAGCGATCTCTTACTGAAATAACAGTCATTCAGGATGAAAAAATTGCCTATTGCCTTTGAAGAGATTCAGAAAAGTCGCCAATCCTCACACCAATTTAAGCGGAGGATGCAACAGATCGGAGCTTGAAACCGTAGCTGAGTAAAGCTTCTACAACTCAAAACTCAAAATATCTCCTGCGGAGACGCTACGCTTTGGCAAAGCCAGTCCGAAGGACTTACAAAACTCAAAACTCAAAACTCCATCACTACAGGGTTTCGATCGCCGATAGCAAAGGGCGATCGCCATTAAACACAACGTACATCGGAATGTCGGCTTCGTTCCATTCATCTATCGCGGCTTGAAAAATTTCGGTCAAGGTTTTCCAATCTTTAGGATGGCTTTGGGCAAATAATTTAGGATCGCTATAAATCAATAGATAACCGCTAGCCGGGAGCCACTCTAAATCTGTAAGGCACTCTTCTAAAGCATCCCAATTGTCACCAAAATAGCTAGGGAACTGTAGCGCCCTGGCGCAAGCGCTGAGAAATTCTGCTTTGTTCGCAATGGCGGCACCGTTAAGATATCCCAGCCTGAAATCTTGTTCTTGACAAATGGCAGCAAGTTCCTCCAGGTCTAGGTCTGCGGCACTTTGGTAAAGCCCAGAAGCGCGATCGCCCTGCAATGCTGAAATCAGTTCATCCATGCTGTGCTGTCTGCCTTTGCTGTTTTTACAGTTTGACTTTAGAAAAGCTGCGGTAGTGGTTTTGAGTGTAGTAATACTCTTGCTGCTGCCCGGTCACAATCCGCCGTGCGCCGCGATCCTGAAAACCCGGCGTGGGAACTGTATATTCTCGATAATACCTATCGGGCGCTAAGGGCAACCGTTTTTCTCGATTGCCAAAAACCGTGCCATCCTTACGATATGGAAACGGACCGCCGCGTTGAATTAAGACAATCGTTTGACGAGCTTCAACCGGAAGCTGACGGATTGAAACAGTCGGCATCACGGGCTGGAGAGCCAACGTCATCGAGCTATTCGCAAAAGCGACGGGTAAAAGAGCAGGAGGATTGAGGAATGCCTGACGGCTTAAAACCAGTAAGAGAACCGTGGTGCATCCAGCGCCCATAAGAATTTTGTTCATACAGAGGTAAATTACCACACTAAAGTTTTACGTTGGCATTAAAATTGCCGATCGCCGCAATCCGCCGTTCAAATACTTTCAGCACCGCTTGCACAATCGTGTTTACTACGGTGCGATCGCAGTAGCTCAAAAATTCTTCACCTGTCAGTCCTGAAGGTTTTGGCTTGTCGATTAGTTTCGGCTTGAAATATTCTTTCGCGTAACCCAGCAGCCGCTGTGATTCAGAAAAACCCAAGGATTTGATAATGTAAGTGGCAACCGGAGAGTTTTTCACGTCATAGCTAGAAGACTTGCTGCGTCCTTTTTCTAGCAGTTCTAAAACCTCTTGTTCTAGCGGCGTGGCGGGCATAACCGGATGAGCAACCGTGGGTAAAAAATTCTCTAATTGCGCGCTAGATAAGCCACGACCGGGTAATTCACCCATCATGGTGGCTAGCGGAATATCTTGCCCTAACCGTTGAGAAAGCGCTTCGATCACAGCAATGGAAAGCAACTTACTACCCAAATAGAGCCGCGCAATCTCTAGATTTTTTTGAGTACGATGAATAGCCGCCGTGTAAGTCGGCAGATCAGGCTCATTCAAATAGCGCTGAAATACGACTTCTGGCTTGAGGAAATACATGAAGCCTTCCATCTTTTGGAGAGAAAGGCGATAGCCAGAAACGGTGTAAGAATTGGCGCTAATCAAGTCGTGATTCGTTTCGGGCATCAGGTTCCAGGTGTTGTCAAGAAACTCTGCTGAAGAGGGATAGGCAAAATTTTCGACATCTCGATTTGCCAATCGCACCGCACGCCGCACAATCGTATGCAAATCGTCCTCGCTCCAGGCAAAGCCAAACTGTTCGTTTGTGACGGAGAGCAACCCGCATAGCCGTTCTCCAACCGTTTGCCCATCCAAGATAGACCGAAACGGAATGGTGGCTTCAATGCAAGCTACGACCTCAGCAATCACGCTCATCGGTAAAGCGTGTTCTAAGCATTTTGCCCCAATCAGCGCGCTCAGAAACTCATTTTGACCTGCTGTGGGCTGCAAAATTTGCTCTGGGGCAAATCTAAAGATTTGAGCAACCAGGTCAAAGGTGCGATCGGGCAAAAGCTGAGAACGGCTTAAGATTACTAATTGTCCATCAATTTCTTTGACAAAGGGCGCAATCCGGCGACTGATATTGACGCTGACCCCTTGATCGACCTGAACATAGACCAGATCATGAAACAGCGCTGCTAAGATCTCGATCGCGTCACCCGATCCCCCCACCTCAAAAATATGTTCTGAGGTGTGAAAATAGCGCCAAGGTCCTGACATTGTTTGAATGATCAGTTCAGCCGTGATGGCAAGCTGCTCTGGATCTGCACTGCCGCCTAGTTGCGCGATCGCCCAGTCTAAGCTTTTCAGGCACCGCTCGTAGTCTCGTCCAAATACTTTGTCTAGTTCGTGGCGCATAGCGATTTCCCCACTCTATTTGAGTGCGATGCACTGAGTTTTTTGAATAGTATCAGGAATAATGAAGTAGGTATGAGATATTGCTCAGTGCCACTTTCGGCAACCACTCCTGAAATTACTTGAATAGGCTCAGAGTGCCCGGATCGATAACGACTCCATCAGCCAGCTTAATAAAACTATACAACTCTGAGCCGTTTATCTTCCTGAGTTTGCCCTCAGTTTGGATAATGAAGCCCATCCAAAACTACTGATATGAAGTGTACTGATGTGAAGTGTACTTATGTTAAATGGCATTGGGCTGCTAAAACCAAGGTGTCAGTCCAATGGTTCACCAGTTCTTCACTCGCGGCTTCTACCATAACGCGAATCAATGGTTCGGTTCCAGAGGCGCGCACCAACACCCGTCCTTGATCCCCCATTGCCAATTCTGCGGTGGCGATCGCCTGTATCAACGGTTCGCACTCTTGCCAATTGACCCGCCGAGCGCGATCTTCAACTCGCACATTTTTTAGCTTTTGAGGAAATGTTTGGAAACTCTGATTAATCAAATCAGCCAACGATGTGCCCGATCGCTTGACCAATTGCGCCAAATGGAGAGCCGTCAAAATTCCATCCCCACTCACCCCATAATGGCGGCAAAGCACGTGTCCAGACTGTTCACCGCCCAGCATGGCACCATGGCTCAGCATTTCTGCATGAACATATTGATCCCCCACTGCCGCTCTCACTAGGTTGCCGCCCTGTTGTTCCCAAGCACGCTCAAAGCCCAAATTAGACATGACTGTTGCCACAACCGTGTTGCCGGGTAGTTGATTGGTTTGCTTAAGAGCCATGCCCCACAAGTACAAAATGTAGTCTCCATCCACAGAGCGACCCCCATTATCGACTGCTAAGACGCGATCGGCATCGCCATCAAACGCAAACCCCAAGTCTGCCTGATGCTGTTTGACCGCTGCCTGAAGGCTTCCCAAATCGGTAGACCCACAATCGACGTTGATGCGATCGCCGTCGGGTTGGTCATGCAAGCAAATCACCTCGGCACCCAAAGCTTGAAACGCGATCGGGGCAAGTTCCACGGCGGCACCCCAGGCTAAATCCAGCACAATTCGCATTCCGCTCAAGGGCAACGCATCAGGGGTAGAGTGCAGTGTTGCTTGAACTGCCTTACAGTAAGCTTTTGCCAACTCTGGACGATGGTAATGAGTGCCCCAACCGCCGATGGCGGGTTGAGAGATCGCGGGCAAATCACCTCTTAGAGCCGCTTCGATTTGGTTTTGGAGGGCGATCGCTAGCTTACTGCCGTTCGATCCAAAAAACTTGATGCCGTTGTCAGATGGCGGATTGTGGCTGGCAGAAATCATCACTCCGCCGATCGCCTCACTTTGATGGGTCACATAAGCCACTGCCGGAGTCGGACACAAGCCCAAATTCCACACTTCCAGTCCGGCAGCCGTTAATCCCGCAGACATCGCCATCGCCAACATACTACTTGAATTACGAGAATCTTGCCCCATCACCACAGCACCGACGGTGGCTGCATCTGCCAAGAGCACCCGTCCTGCCCAAAAGCCCACTTGCAATGCTAGCGGCGCACTCAGCAATTCTCCCGCTCGACCCCGAATGCCATCCGTGCCAAACAAACGGCTTTCAGGCAAAACTAGCGTTCCTCCCTCAAAGCCAGTACTGATCGTTTCTACGAATGCTTTGCCTGTATCTCCAGATGATTGATGGATTAGAGAATCTGCAATTCGATCAATACTTCCTACGTTCTGCAATCTGACAGGGGACGAAACCATAGATTAACTCCGCACACTACACACAGAGGAAGATAACACTTTCTCTAGAAAAAGCAGCCTAAAAAAAGGGTAGGACTAAACTTCCACTTGAAGTAGCAATGGCTCGATCGCCTCCCACGTTAGCCCTTGCTGAATATACTGGGGGGCATCGGGATTGTAAGGACTCCGGAGGCGATCGATCGCAATAATGTTGGCACTCTCTGACAGGATAGGCACATCAGGATCGGGCGCTGTGGCACGAGTCAAAGAACTAGAAAAGCCCTTAAACACAGCCACTTCATCCAATTCATCGCCAATACTTGCTCTAACTAGCAGCAATTCTTGAGGGCGCTTGAGCGTATATTGCTCTAACCGCAAGAGTTTATTCACAATCGTTTCGCTATACGCCAGTGGCAGAACGCCCTTGTTTACCCAGCCGGACAAATACAAAATAGCCCAGATATAAGATGTAGATTACCAACGCGAGAGTAGACAGTAACCCAATTGTGTAGGGCTTCATGCCGCTAATAAAATATTGCTTAAATATCCACGGGGGCTGAAGCCAAATGTTACAAAATGGCTGGCTGATCATTTGCTTTGAAGGCAAAAATGCACATTGAAGGGCAGGAATCGCCGCGATCGCACCCAGTAAACTGTAAATCGTTACGCCCCACCGCCACGAGCTAAAAGCCAGTTTCAACGAACTCTTCGGTTGTTCATTAATCTCATCGTTTAAATCGACCCAAAACCATAAAGACAGAGGTATCAGAATTCTGGCAATCCAACCCGTCAAAAAACCTAAAGGAATTGCGGCAATAAGTAGCCCTACTGTAATGACAAGGAGGCTAGCAACCCGCCAATAAATAATCATCAAGTGCTGAATCGACTCTGATTTTTGGACAAACGACCAAATGAGTAACGCCAATGGGAATAAAACTGTGAACAAAACAGCCAGTCGATAATCAGTCCAAACGAGAGAAGGTAGCCAAGATGGGCTTTGCATAGCGGTGTTAAGAGAAGTGAGAAAATAATCGCACAAAACAAAGTAGCTTGAATGCGAGTCTGCATTCAAGCTACTTTATAAGTCTTGGAGACTTATAAATCAACTAGTTCCAAAAAACAATCCCAAGCTAAATAATGCGTTTAATCGTCATAAATACGGCATTCAGCAGCTTCGGGATTATCATCACAATATTTTTCAAGGGAGTTTTTAGGCTTCACTTGTTTCTGATGAGATGCCTCCGCTTGCAGTTCTTCAACGGCATCCCAAGCAGCAGCACACTCTGGCGAGGTGCCTCCTTTGATGTCGCAAACTTCGCGAGCTTCTTGTAGCTCTTCTTCAATTTTTTGCTTAATGTCGCTCATGATGGATACTTTCCAGACAACTTTTTAGAGAAATTAAGAGTGTGGTGAGCTACCTCAACCGTTAGCGATAAATCTTGCCCCCAGGTCGAGCAGAAATGATAAACAGATAAATAGGTCGCGTACCGATTAGGATACAGAAGGTAGACACCTTAGGTGAGTGCCAATGCCAGTGTAACGCGAAGTCACCCTTCCTTGAATAGAGGGAGTCAAGGCTTTGTTCAAATCGACAGTTTGGCGGTTTTTTTTACTCTTGATGTCTTTGCAAAAATATCTTCTACACGTCCGTTTATCAGAATATTGCGCTAATCATAAAAATTCCTTAAACAGAGTCACTTTGGCAATTCATAATAGTTTGATGAGGTCAGTCCCACGGGGAAAACTACAATGGCAGAGCCGCTAGAAAAACAAATGAAGTGGACAAGTTTTTTGTCAACTCGTCCTTCGTTAGAAGCCGCGATCGCTGAGGTGGTGCAGCAGACTCAGGCAGCGCTGCAAGTTTCACCTGATTTAGCATTGATTTTTATTTCATCTGCCTTTGCCAGTGAATATTCTCGGTTAGTGCCTTTGCTGCAAGAGCATCTGCCGAATGTGCCCCTGATTGGCTGTGGGGGGGCTGGCATTACAGGAATGGATGATCAGGGCAATCCCTGCGAACTGGAAGGAGAACCCGCGCTAACTTTAATGCTGGCATCACTCCCCGGGGTTCACGTCCAAACGTTTCATCTCATGCCTGAAGAATTACCTGATTTAGATAGCGCTCCTAGGGCTTGGGTAGACGCGATCGGAGTTTCTCCGGCTGAGCAACCTCAGTTTGTGCTGTTGGGTGATCCGTCTTTTGGGCGGCTCAATGACTTGCTGCAAGGGCTAGATTTTGCTTATGCGGGATCTACCAAGATTGGCGGATTGATCAGTGGCAGTCTCACTAATTCTGGCGGGATTTTTTGTGATAATCGCTTGCATCAAGAAGGGATGGTTGGCGTTGCCCTGAGTGGCAACATTGTTCTAGACGCGATCGTGGCGCAGGGATGCCGTCCCATTGGTCAGCCTTACTTGGTGACTGAGGGGGAGCGCAATATTATGCTGGCGCTTGATCAAACAGATCTAAGTTTCGCGACGGCGGGGGGCGGGTCGAGGGTGTCTCAAAAGGGCACGCCGCTGGAGGTGCTACAAGACCTGATTCAAACTTTAGATGAAGACGATCGCGAGTTAGCCCAGACCTCTTTGTTTATTGGGGTTGCCCAAAGTGAGTTTAAGCAAACGCTAGAACAGGGCGATTTTTTGATTCGGCAGTTGATTGGGGTTGATCCTAGGGTGGGGGCGATCGCCATTGGCGATCGCATTCGCCCCGGTCAGCGCGTCCAGTTTCATTTGCGCGATGCCAAAGCCTCCGCAGAAGATCTCGAAACGTTGCTGCTTCGCTACACATCGAGCCATCCACCTCACACCTTATCTGGCAGTGGAGCGTTAATGTTTTCTTGCACCGGACGGGGGGAAGGTCTTTATGGCGAACCTGACTTTGACTCTCTCTTGTTCAATCGCCACCTGCCGACTCTTCCGCTCAGCGGCTTTTTTTGCAATGGTGAAATTGGTCCGGTCGGCGGCAGCACTTTTCTGCATGGGTTTACCTCAGTATTTGGGATTTTTCGGCAGCCATAAGTCGGAATGAGCAAAAATTACGCTAACTTCTCCCTGCCTGCCTATAATTGTCGCCTCTAGATTTTTGTGCAGGCGCACAATCTGGATCGCTAAAATCACAGCAAACTGCTGATACAAAAAACTCAATTTATGACTTCTGATAATTCGGTGCCCTCTACCTCAACTATTTCTGATGCGGCTCCAGATCTAGCCCCAGTCGTTCTCGATTTAGAAGGGAGTGCTTCTGTGGAAGCAACCCTTGATACTCCTGTAGAGGGGTTGCAAGAGCGCGATCTTCAGGTTCGGCTTAAAAGTGAGGGGGGCAAACTCTTGCTGATGCTGCCGCCAGAAGTTGAATCGGAAGCAGAGAATCCTGCGAGTTCTTTAACCTGGTCGGAGGTATTGCAGCAGCTTAAACAACGCTTGAATGCGGGAGAACGTCTTTGGCAGGCAGATACGTCGGTGCATCTAATTGCCCGCGATCGCTTGTTAGATGGTCGCCAACTTCAGGCGATCGCCGATGCCCTCACCGAAGCCCAACTCCGCCTCACCCGCGTCTATACCAGCCGTCGTCAAACCGCTGTTGCCGCTGCCACCACTGGCTACTCGGTGGAGCAACAATCCTCTATCGCCCAACTGAACCCGGCTGGCGCTGAATCTGCTCAGGCAATGGAAGAACCGCTGTATTTGCAAACGACGCTGCGATCGGGGGGCGATGTTCGCCATAACGGCACCGTGATCATTTTGGGCGATTTGAATCCTGGTAGTTCCGTGGTTGCCACGGGCGATATTCTCGTTTGGGGTCGTCTGCGCGGGACTGCCCATGCCGGTGCGAAAGGCAACGCCCAATGCCTGATTATGGCGCTGCAAATGGAACCCAACCAGATCCGCATTGCTGATTTTGTGGCTAGGGCACCCGAAACCCCACCTGCTCAGTACTATCCCGAAGTTGCCTATGTTGCGCCCCAAGGCACCATCCGCATTGCCAGAGCCTTAGACTTTTCTCGCACTCAAGCAGCCAGCGATCGCAAGTAGTCGAAGGATAGGCGCGATCGCCCTCCTAAACATCGTGATGAACTGAAGTTTTCTGCCAATCTTAGTGAACTGAGGCGGGCGATCGAGGCGTAATCGTGGGAGTCAGTTTCAGTGACTCAAGAATATTAAACATGATTCTAAAGTTGGATTTTCTAGAGGGTTAAGGCTTACGCATTGACAGAAAATCAGAACGGGAGTCCCCTGTATTGGGTCTTGCGGAATACATTAGCTCGCAAACCTGAAGGCAGTTTTGACCAGAAGCATCAAGTTGAACTTAGTTCTTCAAGACTTTCAAGTAAAGAAGACTTTCAAGTAAAGCAATTTCGTTGACGCAGACCTGACTTGAGTTGTCCAGTGCCTAACTTCTACGTTATCTGATATTTTCTGAGGAATTGTGATTTCTCAGAAAATATCAGTCATCCGAAATTCGCTTGGTGAAATAGGACTAATCAACGCTGTGGTTGTCAGGGCAGGGTGCAACCTACCCTGACGAAACGGCTGCTATGTCGGCGAATTTTGGCGGAGAGAAGGTGGATCTAAACGATTGTAAAGTCCGTCGCCGTGAGACTGCTTTCCTGAACCCCGTTGAGGACAGCCAGAACGTTGCTGCTGCCGGTTTGGCTGATTAAGGTATCCGTGGCGTTTGCGCCGATGCCTTGGGCAAAGGTGAGTCTGCCAAAGGTTAAGCCGCCGGATAGAGCAATGCGATCGCCCTCTGCTGCGTTAAAGTCGGTGATGGTATCGGTGCCCGTGTCCGCTTCTACAACAAAGGTGTCTGCGCCCGTGCCGCCCGTGAGGCTATCTTTGCCAAACGCGCCGCGCAGGAAGTCGTTGCCCGCGCCGCCTACAACCTTGTCATTGCCAGCCGTGCCGATCAGGGCATCATTGCCAGCCGTGCCGTTTTGGTTGAAGGTGGGGTTCACTTCAAACTGGCTGACGACGGTGGGGGTGAGGCTGGTGATGGCAGCGGGATTTGCCAGCACATCCGCTGCGGTGTAGTACGGGATGCCGTAGGTGGTGACGGTTAGCTTTTGGGTGGTGGCATCCACATCAAACTGCGTCCAGCCGTAGACATGGGTGGCAACGTAATCACCGACCAGCAGCTTGGCATCGATTTTGCCATTGGCGATCGCCAGGTTTTGATCCAAGCCGACCGGATCGTACCCCAAGGGCTGCAATCCACTGTCTACGATTTGCTTGATGAAGGCATCTTTGCCAGCCGTGGGTAAGCTGTCGTAAAACGCTTTTTGCTCAGGAGTGATGACCCCAAGAGCCGCGCCCAGTTCCGCCACCGTCGGTCCAAAGGGGGCATCAAAGCCAACGGAACCGGTGGTAATTTCAAAGGCGCTGGTGGCAATTTGCGCGCCGCCTACTTGGTTTTGGTAGGTGAGGTTATTCACCAAGGTGCCGTGGATGTCTGCCGAGATAAAGACGACGTTGCTGATGTCGTTGTCGTTGATGAACTTGAGGATCTCGGTGCGCTCGGCGGCGTAGCCTTCAAAGCGATCGCTCGCTGCCAACACGCCCAAGTTTTGAATCGGCTCAGGCACCACAATATATTTCCAGGTCACGCCTTTGCCTTCCGCATCCAGCAGGTCTTGTTTCAGGTCTGCGACTTGCTGTTTGCCCAGCATGGTGCGGCTGGGGTCAAAGGATTGTGCCAAGAACGTGCCCACCTGCACCGGATCAGCCAGGTTGGTGACATCGGCTAGAGCTTCATTCCGGTAAGAACGAGCATCTAACACATAGGTCGCCGCATCGCTGCCATAGGTGTTGTAGCGATAGAGCTTGTAGGTGTTGTCGAGGCTAGCATCGCCTGTCCCGTCGTAGTACTGGTTTTGAATGGGGTTGTATTCCTGGAAGGCTTGGATGCCGTTGTAATATAGCGCCGATTGTCTCACCAGTTCGCCGACCCGGAAGCGATCGAAACGTGGATCAGACGTGACCAGTTCCCCCCCGGCAAAATCATTGATTACTTCGTGGTCATCAATCGTCGCCAGGATGGAAGTAGAGGCTCTCAGATCTGCCCAGGTATTTTGCCCAAAGCGGCTGCCGTAGACTTCTGCGTGTTTGATCCGATACTCATCTACGTTTTCAGCTTGGGGCTTATTCAACGCTGGCGAGGGATAATCTGCATAAATGGTGTCGCCCAGTTCAATGAAGAAGTCGAGGTTTTTGCTGGGTGCGTTGAAGATCGCCGGATAAGGGCTAATTTCGCCGCGCCAGTCGCCTGCGGCACCAAAGCTTAAACCAGTGCGAGTTCCCACGGCAGCAGCAGTGATGAATCTGCCGCTCTCGGTGTCGCCTGCGGCATCGATCGCCCGATAGAAGTATTCAGTGTTGGAGGTAAGTCCATCCACTTCCACTTTTACAGGCACTAGCGGATCGAAAACGGTGGCGGTTCTAGTACCCGCGATCGCGCTGAAATCTGCCGTGGTGGAATACTCGAAGGTGACTTCGCCAGTGAAGTTGCTGCGAGTCCACAAGACGGTGGAGCTTTGGGTGGTGTCTCCGCTGCCTACGCCATTGAGCAACGACTGTGCTTGAGGATTGCGCGGGTCAAAGCTAGTGGTGTCGATTTGTAACGGAGTGGACAGCGCGTTGGCGATGTTTTCCCACGGAACAAACTTGAAGTTGTTGCTGATGTTTTCCAGTTCGCCATCGTCGTCTACTAGCACTGCCGGATCGTTGAAGCCATCTTGGGTGACGAACAAGCCAAAGGGATAGTTGGGACCGAGCGGCACGTTGATCACGGCAGCCCCGTCGGACTCTTGCACACTGTCGATCGCGCCATTGGCACCGACTGCAAACCGTCCCAAAAAGTCGTTGTTGCCTTCGCGGGAGTAAACACCAAAAGTGTTGTCGCCCTGACTGGAGGCGAGCAAGTAACCGGTGCCGTCTGCGCCATAGTAGAGGGTCAAGCCTTCCACGTCGTCGGTCAGGTTTTTGCCGCCGAGTTCCTTAACCACATCAACCAGAGCGCCATTGGTGCCGCCGTTGGGTTCTGCCAAATATTTCCAGATGCCGACATTTTCTTGACCGATGTAAAGAAAGCCGGTTTCTTGATCGACGACCATGCCTTCAAGCTGAGGATCGGTGTCGGCAGGCGCATCCACGGGAATTGGCACGGTGAAGCTGCGGACGCGATCGGCGGTAATCGTGCCGTTGCCTGCATCAATCAGCTTGTATTGCGCCACATCTCCGGTTTGGCGGCGGGTGACAAACGCATAGGCATCGCCCGTTACCGGACTGGTATAGCCCGCGATGCCGTAGGCGCTGCGGCTAGACGCAGAGAAGGGCGGCTCAAACGGAGTGGATTGGAACAGGGTGCCAATGCTGCTGCTGGTGATGTCGGTGAGATATTCACCGTTTGTGCCGTGGGCATCGATTTTGAAGATCACCAGTTTGTCGTTGTTGCGATCGCTGGCGATCGCCAAATCCACGGTTTCACAGCCCAACTCGAACCCATAGAGTAAATCCACATTGTTGTAGCGGATGTTGCCAGGGTTCACCGATTGCAGCAGCACACCGGACAGATCATAAACCTGTAAACCGCCATTTTTCACGGCAGTCAGCACCAAGCTATTGGCAGAATCCGTCGGGTTGACATAAATTGCCGGATCATCGGAATCGGCGCGCTGGCTAAAGGGCAGATTGGGATCGTTGAGGTTGGCTGGAGTTTCCACGCGGGGCGTAACCGTGGGAATCAACTCGGCGCTGAGTGCCAAAATTTGGGTGAACTGGGTGGCGCTGAAGTTGTTGTCGCTGACCAGCACAATCGAGCGGCTGCCATCGGGCAAGGTGGGACCAAACTCAATCCCTTCAATGTTGTCTAAACCCGTGGGAATATCCAGGTCATCCAGGTTTAGCAACAGACGTTTGCGGACGGGCTGGATTGCCGCGCGATCGCTGGCGCTGAGGCTGTTAAGCGACTGGATGGCGCTGATGTCGGTTGCACCTTGGGTACTGATTTCGTAGATTTTGATCGTGTTGCCCGTGCCGGGAGCGCCTGCGGTAAAGGAACGCTCCACTGCCAGCAGCGTACCGCGATTGTCGATCGCCAGCAGGTCTACCAAGCCATTGGTGCTAAAACTGCCTGCAACCGGAGGCGCGATCGCCACCTTGTCAACTTCGTACAGGTATTCTTTTTCGGGCTGACCGGCAACCAGGTTGTATTGAATGATTCGGGCAGGGCTGGTGCTGGTCGGGCTGGCAGCGGCACCATCTTGCAGCAGCGCATTTTCTGTAGCAGTGAAGATGAATTTTTGGTCGGGCGTAATCGTCAGGCTTTCAAATGCCAGGTTGTTGCGAATGCCGGACAGTTGGGTGTCGCCTGCATCCACTACGCCGCTGCCATTCGTGTCTTGAAACTTGGGCAGAAATTTTTCGGGAATCAGCAGTGACCCGACTTCTTGCCCCGTGGTCAGGTTGAATTCTTTGATGAATGGATCGGTGACGCGGCTGGCTCCCAAATCGGGGCGCACTTCCCCTTCCGAAGAGATGAACAGTCTGCCGTTGTTGGTCAGCACAATGTCTTCGGGGTCAACGCTAAACTTGGCGAAAAAGTTGCCGTTGGTATCCTTGAGCGGGGTGACGTTGGTGAAAGTTACGCCATCGGTGCTGAGTTGGGTCGGGTCGCCCGTAAAGGTATAGAACCGAGCCGGACCGTTTTCAGAGCGATCGTCGGAAATAGCGTAGTACTGGTTCTTGGCAGCATCATATTGCAAGCCAGACAAGCCACCGACTGGAACCGCCATGCCGTTAACGACTCCAGCCGCGCCCGTAGGAATGAATCCCGTTTTGATGATGGTTTGACCGAGAAACTCTGGTTCGTTGGCAATGGTTTTGCCTGCTTCTGTGGCACCCAGTTTCACATCCACCCACACCAGGCTGTGATCCGATGCGGGAGTGGTGGCAGCACTTTGGCGATCGCCCACCAAGCGAAACAGCGGATCGGTGGTCACGGGCCAAAACACCTTTGAATCGGCAATCTGCAAATCGCTAGACGGCAAGACATAATCGGCTCTCAGGTTGCCAGGACTGGTTCCAGCTTCACTAAAGTCTGCTGTATCAAAGTTAGGGTTGCTCTTGTGAGTCAAGTTAATGCCGCCATCCAACACTGCTTGCTCCTGTCCACCCAGGCTAGAAGGAACGCTGTTGGTATTCAGATTGGGATTCTGTAGCAGTTGCAGAATGGCGCTGTCGTAGCTGTCGCCATCGTTGGGATCAGCGTTTTGGTCACCCATGATCACAAAGCGAGATCCGGCTGCGATCGCGCCTGTTCTGCCCTGATCGTCGTAGATGTAGTCCCCTTTGCCCGCAGAAACATAGTCTGACCAAAAGCGGATTTCGTCGTGATTGCGCTTGCCGTTACGGTCTTCCGGTCCGTCAAACACTGGTGGCGTGGGATGGCTGACCAGCGCATGAACCACTTCTCCATCCACCAAAATTGGCACATCCCAATGGCTCTTGGATGACAGGCGGAGAATTGCTTGCTCTTCGGCAGAATAGAACCCGTTCAGGTTCTCATTTACGGGCGTGGCGGGATTATCTACCGTCGGGTCATGGGTCAACAAATTACCGGGCATATCCTTCCACAAAAAGTTTTGGAAGGTACGGACGTTGGCAGTGTCGATTGGATATTTGGACAGCACCAACATCCCAAACTGACCAGGAAACTGACCAAAACCCAAGGAATCGTCGCCATATCCCGGCGTTTCGGGGATGGTGACGATCGCGCCATTATTATTCAGGTCAAATCCACTGGCAATGCCTGTATTGGAGGGTGCGATGTAGGCGTAGGCATACTCCACGGGAGCCGCGCCGTTTTGGCTGACCGACAGATAGTTTTGCTGCAACAACCGCACCGGAGCCAGCGGATCGGCTGCCACATAGTCAAACTCGTTGATCAACAGCACATCGGGGTTGGTGCGCTGAATGGTTTCGGCAACCGCTTTTGCCTGAGCATTGGTGGGGGTAGACAGATCCTGAACCAACTGCCCCGCACTATTGCGGTTTAAAGAAGCGTTGAACTGAGAAAAGCGAATGGTAGACGGCATAAAACTCTCACAGATGATGGAACTGAATGGACTGGAAAACGGGTCGTCGAGGGTGTGAATTCACACAGAGGCTAGAGGTGAGAAAAAGCGAGTGAAGGGCGATTCCCGTAGGAAGCGTTTTACGAATCGCCCATACAAAACCAAGCAAGGGAAGACAGCGTGTCGTTCCCCCGCCCAATCAAGGCGCTAAACCGAGATGAAATCGGCTTGCGAGAGGCTGCCCACAGAGACTCCCTGCAAAATCCCCAGGGTGTAGTTCACTCCGTTGCTCGTGGCACGAACCAACGCATCGTTTAGGTGGCTTCCACTGCCTTGCAGCAGGCTAAGCTGCCCAAAGGAAAGACCACCCGGTAGCCCGATTTTGTCTTGCCCATCGGTGAAGTCGGTAATGGTGCTAGTGCCCCCGAAGGAAAGCACGAAGGTATCCGCGCCAGTGCCGCCTGTGAGCAAGTTTCTGCCTGCGCCGCCAAAGAGTCGATCATCGCCTGCGCCGCCGTTCAGCACATCATTGCCTGCTTCTGCGGCTTTAACAGCGCCCGTCAGGTTGACAGAGCGGAAGGTGAATTTTCCCGCATCGCCCTTGAGGATCAGTTGATCAAACACCGAGTCCGACTCAAACGTGAAAGATGAGGTAGTGAAGGATTGGCGATCGACCTCAATGCCATTGTTCAGCGCAATCAGGGTTGCCCGTGAGCCTGAATCAAAACGATTGAGGACGATGTTGGCTCCTAGAGCACTGTCGTAGTTTGATTGAGCCAGAATCTCAATGTTGAACTGTTCGCCGCCTTCAATTCGTTTGCGGAGGGCAGTGTTGGCGCGGCGATCGCCCTCATCCCGAATGCCGATCCCCTCGCCTTGATCCACCCATGTCCGCGCAGCATTGCCAGCCGCGTCGAGTGCAGTCAACTTCAAGCTGCCGAAGGTGTCAGGCAGTTCGCCATTTTGCCTCAGCCGTTGAGTGATCGCGGTTCCAGACCCTTCCTTAAACTCTAGCGTCAGCCGAGCAGGCTGCAATTGCAGGAAGAGATTGGTGGTGAATGCCGCGATCGCGCCATCTCCATACAACACATCATTGCCGCCTTGACCATTAATTTGATCATTGCCAGCACCGCCTGCGATCGTGTCGTTGCCTGCGCCCCCGTTAAGAATGTCATTGTTGGGCGTACCATTGACAGTCTGATTCGTAGCCGTCAGGTTCAAGCCAACCACGAGTGGATCGTGATCCGAAGAGGCAAAGGGATCAACGTTGTAGAAACTGGACTGCTGGGCAGAAGACTTGAATTCCAAGTTGTAGTCGAGGGCAACGGGTTCATCCGCATTGATGTGCCACTTGGCTGCACCCGTGACCTGGCTGGTCAAACTGCCGCTTGCCAACGCATGATCCAGCGAACCCCACTGCCCTTGGAACTGGTAAGAGTAGGATTCAGATCCAAATAAACTGGCATATCCGGCATCGGTCAGGGTTGTGATCGGGTTCTCCAATCGGTAGGCGTTGAGGTCACCCATAATTAAGTAATCCGAATCAGCCGTGCCCGTGGGGTTGGTTGCCAACCAGGCTGCCAGGTCTTGAGAGGCGCGGGTACGAGTCCCGTTCGATGAACCCTGCCCGTCGCCGATATCGGTATCACCTACGCCGCCTGCACTGGAACCCTTGGATTTGAAGTGATTAATGACAGCGGTGAAAGTCGCGTTGGTGGGTAAACCGTTGTTGAGTTGCTCGAATGTCACCGCCAATGCAGGGCGCTGGAATCGATTACCATCATCTTGAGCGAAGGCTCCGGTGGTCAGGGCAGCCGCACTGGTTCCGGGCGCAACACGCGCCGCGCTGGTCTTGTAGATAAAGCCAACGGTAATTTGGTCACCGCCAAAGCCACCGGAGGCATTTAGGGCGGAAGCTGGAGGCGTGACAAAGGCGTAGGTGCCAGGAGCGGTGGCGGCATTTAGGGCATTGACTAGCGTTTGCACCGCGCTGGTGGAACCGTAGCCGTCATTCTCGATTTCGTTATAGCCAAAAACATCGGCGTTCAGTCCTAAAATGGCTTCAACTGTTTTGGGAAGCTGACGGTTATATTCCGCCAAGCTGTCAGCCCCTCGTGAAGTGGGAAATCCACCGCCGATGCCATCGCCGTTGAAGAAGTTGAGCAGGTTGAAACTGGCAACCTTGAGGGTGCCCCCTACGTCGGGTGCAATGTTTTCACGGACGTTAGTCGGCTCAAAGTTGACAGGAGTTTTGGTCTGAACCCGGTAGCCTTCAAAGCGTTGATCTAGAACTCCAGTGATGCTGGCGATCGCATCTCCACCCCGCAGCGTATTCGTCGCACTTAGGGGCTGACCATTGCGGGCATGAATCACCGCCGCCGGATTTTGGGTGTTGCTGCCGTCATCCAGAATGATGTAGTGGTCCAGCAGGTTTGCCCGATAGTCAGCGTAGCCCGACACACTGGGCGCATTCACCTGAGTATATTGATCTAAGCGATCGCCCGCCGACAAGCCCACCTGTCCAAACCGACCGAGGGTAAAGTTATTGGTCACAGTCAAGGAACCAACCGCTGCACCGACATTGACCAACATCCCTTCGTAGCGCTCTAGCACCGAGGCATCGGCAACGGGCAGGGTAACATTGGTCATGCTGGGTAAGGTGCTGCTACCCAAATTGAGGACGCTCTTAGTCGGGACGGTGCTGGCAAGAGAGAGTTGGGTCAGGCTGCTGGTGATGCTGCTACCGATAATGCCCGTTGCCGAACTGGTAAACTCAGCCACCAGTCCTGTCACCCGAACTTTATCGCCTACCGCGCCAGAGAATAAACCCGTCGGATCAAAGATAAAGATGCCTTCGGAAGTCGCCAAGTCGGTATCCCAATCGGCATCTTCTTCTTGAACATAGAAGCCGTTCAGCCCAGAGCCACCGAGGAATGAGCCGACTACAACGCCTTCAATGGTTTGGGTGCCCCCAAAAGCGGTGTTAAAAGTGGCACCGCTGCCCTGGATTTGGTGGATTTTGGACACCGCGATCGCGGTGTCATTGTCATTAATAGTGACAGTGGCAGCGTTGCTGGAGCCGACGCTGTAGTTGACGGAAGCTCCCAGAGTGACGCTAATATTTTCAACCGCTTCGATGATGGTGTCATCGATCGCGCTAATTGCGATCGTGGCAGAGCTTTGCCCCGCTGGAATTTCAATCGAATTAGTAGCGAAACTGGCAGGGGTGAGGTAGTCATTCCCGCTGGTAGCGGTGCCGCCAGTTGTGAAGTTGACCGTGAGTGGGTTGGTCGTGTCACCGGTACGGGAAATGGTGAACAGCCCAGAGAGGGCGCTGCCTTCGGTGGTGGAAGCAGGGTTCGCAGCGATCGCAACCGTTGGGGTCAGTGGTGGCGGGGTTGGTCTAGAATCTAGTGAAAAATTATCGATCGCCAACCCATCATCTGCGCCAGTGGCGTTGAAGTCTTGCCAGCGGAACCAAAATGTGTCGCCTGCGGCAATATTCACCCCCGAAATGGTTGTACTGAGGTTGGTGCTGTTCGTGTTGCCATCCAGCGCCCCCACTGTCCCGGTTGTCACGGGCGAACTGAAGTCTAAAACATCTACATCAACCCAAGTGCCCGTGGTTAACGATGTCGCATTCAGACTGTATTGAAAATCGAGGCGATCGACTCGCCCTAGGGTTCCTATGCGCCATTGTTCGCCGCGATAGCCAACCGTGAAGGAGGTGAGTGAGTTGCCGGTGCTATTGGTAAAACTGGCTCCAAATGAGGGCGTGAGACTGCCAGAGAGCAAGCCGCCCAAAGCTCTCTCGGTGCTACCAGCGGTGCCAAAGCTGTAGGTATCACCCGCGTTGTTACTTCCCGTACCAGCGGTGTAGGTTGCATTGGCGTTCGTTCCGCTTTCTGCAAGTATCCATTCAGCAGGAAGAATAGTGCTAGTTCCAGTGTTAACTAAAGTGTCAAAATTCTCAGAGTATGAACCTGTAAAGTTTGTAGCCATTGCGTTATTGGAAGATAAAGATTGTGTGGAAATAAGCGTGGAAGACAGAGGGATGAAATCTTGCGATCGCCCATGGAAAAATAAATGGATGTCCTTGGGCACTTAGAGCAGCAGCACCCCAGAAAAGCTGGGAACAGTTTGCCTTGCCCAGTCTTAGAGGGGAGGTGGAAAACGGATTAGAATCTTTTGCTCAGGTAAAAACATCTTTTAAACTTTGTCTTAAGACATTGCCTGGTCTAGCCAGAGCGTCTTTGCTGGGATAGCAATCAGATAAACTTTGACGACCTAAAAATCATCAAATAGCATCCACAAGTGCAAACGAAGTCAAAGAATTCGCTAGCTGACCTCAGAAAATTCACGCAATTAACAAGTGATTATTTAGTCGCCATCTACCATAAATCCCACAGCAACTTTAAGAACTCTTCAACACAGCGTTAAAAAGCCAGTGGTTATACTGAATTTTTATAATTACAAAAAGAGAAAAAAGAGCCATAGGAGGATGAGAGGAAAGACTTGTTGTAAGATCTTCGGATTACAGGCTTTCATCAGATGGTTTGCCGCTGCTCACAAAATAAAGCTAGTCAATAGATAGAGGAGCATCTGCAAGTCTCTCTATAAACTGGAAGGCTGGTCGCTTAAGTGGATTACTGGCAACATAAATTAGGAGTGATTGAACCCATGGATATCAAACTGGTTTTAGTGGTTTTAACCGTATTTTTTACCATTGCGTGTTTGTTTTTTGGCACAAAAAATGGCTTTTACGATTCAGATAATTATCATGGCAATGGCTCGGCTCACTAAATACAGAGTTGTTTTTTGGCACGGATGAGTCGCGTAATCCTGTAGAAGCGCGATTCCCGGAGGAAATACTGTAGAAAGTTTCACGAGTCGCCATCATTCACGAATCGCCACCATTCACGAATCGCCATCATGGAGATACAAAACAAACGTGATTAAGTTGGAATGTCTAACTTATGGGGTAGGGCATACCGGTGAAGGAGTATGCTTGCTGCTGAGGATTGGCACCTACCGCATATTGTTAGATTGTGGCTTGTCTGATCTCTCACCGTTGCTGACCCAAGCAGATACCCCCCCGGCTGACTTGGTGTTGTGTAGTCACGCTCACGCGGATCATGCACGAGGATTGTTAGAACTGCATCAAGCGTTTCCCCAACTGCCCATTTATGCCAGCGAGGTGACCACTCAGCTATTGCCGCTAAACTGGCTTGACCCCTCTGGAAATGAACTGCCGCAGTTTTGTCATGCTTTGCCCTGGCGCACCCCGATCGAGTTTCTAGATGGACTCAGCGCTGAAATTTATCCATCGGGGCATTTACCAGGGGCATCGGTGATTCTGCTGACTTACACACCTCCCCCTGAAAACAACGCTCCATCTCGTGCCTACACCGTGCTTTACACAGGAGATTTTTTCTTATCTAGCACCCGTTTAGTAGAAGGACTTCCATTGGAAGAGTTGCGGGGGCTTCAGCCTAATGTGTTGATTGTGGAAGGTAGCTATGGGACGGCGCGGCATCCTCATCGTCGTCATCAAGAAAATCAACTGGCTGAGCGCATGGATCGGGCGATCGCCCAGCAACAATCCATTTTGCTGCCCACCTCTTTAGGGCTGGGGCAAGAGTTGCTGCTGCTGCTGCGAAGCCATCATTATTTCACCGGGCGAGATATTGATATTTGGGTGGATGGAACCGTTGCTAATGGCTGCGATGCCTACCTAGAAATCCTGCCTCACCTGCCTACTTCAGTCCAGAATTTTGCCCGCCACCAACCCCTCTTTTGGGATGAGCGCGTTCGTCCACGGGTGCGCCGTCTTACGCCAGACGGTGCCGAGTTGAGGCATCCCTGCATTGTGGTGACGGATGAAACAGCGGATTTGCGGCAGTATTATCGTGCCAATCCTGAAGCATGGCTGCTGCTGCTGCCTTTGGAGTTTGATCGCCACCGAATGGATCGCGAGGCAACGTCGCTGCTAAGCTCACCGGATGTAGCCACTGAAACTTACTTATTGGCACAACATTGTGATGGCACAGGAACCACGCAACTGATTCACAATCTCCGCCCTCAGCACGTTCTATTTGTCCATGGTTCTGCAACTTTCTTATCCGACTTGACCGGCTTAGATGAATTACACAATCGGTATCATCTCCATTCGCCTGCTAGCGGCACTAAGGTAGAACTGCCGATCGGGGAAACCTTTTTGCAACCTGCTCCTCCCGATACGAGCTATGAAGGAGAACTGACAGAACTGGATGCCGTGATGATGATTACGTTACCGAGTGCGATCGCGGCTGATCCTCGGTGGCGAGGGTTAGCAGACACCGGCTTAATCGAGGCACGCTGGCAGGGCGACGAATTGGTGTTGCGCGGATTGCCCCAACGAGAACTGTTGCGCCCCCCAGAGAGCGATCGCTTAATAGATTGGATGGATGCCAACTCTCCCTTACGAAACTGCTGCGGCAACTGTCGCCATTATCGGGGGCAGCGCTGCCGCAATGAGGCATCGCCTCTGTTTGAGTTCAAAGTCACGCCGGAAGGGTTTTGTCCTGTATTTGAGTCGGTGCAAATTAGAGAAAGCGATGTTGAATGAGCCTGAGTCGTGTCAATTTCAGGCTTACTGACTTGGGATGCTAGCGTATCGTGTGACGCATTTGCTGACATTCAATCTTGGCGGCTTTAGCAGTGCTTCAGCCGTATTGACGAAATCGAAGTGATTCACCCTCAAGCCATTGACGAAACAACAGGCTAAACAATTATGCCAATCTACAGCGACATTACGGAAATCATTGGGCACACACCGCTGGTCAAGCTGCAACGCTTACCCCAGCAGTTTGGCTGTGTTGCCGAAATTGTGCTGAAGTTAGAAGGCATGAATCCGGCAAAGTCTGTGAAAGATCGGATCGCCGTCAGCATGATGCTCGAAGCAGAACGATCGGGGCTAATTCAACCCGGAATTTCAACGATCGTGGAGGCAACCTCTGGGAATACGGGCATTGGTTTAGCGATGGTGTGTGCTGCCAAGGGCTATCGCCTGATTCTGACGATGCCCGACAATATGAGCCGGGAACGACGGCAAATTGTGCAGGCGTATGGCGCAGAGATTATCTTGACTCCCGCCGTAGACGATATGCAAGGGGCGATCGCCCATGCAAATCAGCTACTCACCACTCTGCCCCACGCCTTTTCACCCCATCAGTTCAGCAATCCTGCCAATCCCAAAATCCATTACAACACCACTGGTCCCGAAATTTGGCAGGACACCAATGGTCAACTCGCCGTATTAGTCGTAGGCGTAGGGACAGGCGGCACGCTCACGGGCGCTGGACGCTATCTCAAACAGCAAAATCCCCATCTCCAGATTGTTGCGATCGAACCCGTAAACAGTGCCGTGCTGAGTGGTAAACCAGCGGGCGAACATAATTTACAAGGCATTGGCGCAGGCTTTATACCGGATGTTTTGCGAGTGGATTTGATTGATGAAATTGTCACTGTTACCGAAGTGCAGGCTTACGAGACGGGGCGGCAATTAGCGCGAGCAGAAGGTATTATGAGCGGCATTTCAACGGGCGCGGCGGTTTGTGCCGGGTTGCAAATCGGGCAGCGATCGCACTACCAGGATCAACGAATTGTGATCATCCAACCCAGTGCAGGCGAACGCTATCTCAGCACGGCAATGTGGCAAGAAATGGGCACACAAAATGCTTCACAAACCCCTCCCGTTGCATTAAGTCATGACTAAAATATCATCCCAGCCCAACCAACCCTGGCAGGTGCGCGATCGTTTCTTGGAACTCCACTCGTGCTGGATGACGCTGATTGGCGAACACCTACAAGACCAGGATGGCAAAATCCTGGAATACTGGCGGATTGAGAAGGCAGATTCCGTGATTGTTTTACCGATTCAAGACGATCAGTTTTTGTTTCCATCTCCCAGCTATCGTCCTGGAATCGGACAAGTGACGTTAGATTTTCCCGGTGGTCGAGTGCTAGCGGAACAAACGCCTGAACAGGCAGCGATCGTAACCTTAAAACGAGAATTAGGGATTGAAGCAGCGAATATCACTCAATTAATTCCTTTAAACACCGAAGGTTGGGCAGTGAATAGTTCCTTTTCTAATCAGAAACTATATGGTTTTGTGGCGCACATTGACAACACAAAACCACACTCTGAATTAGTTGCAGTTACTTATTCGGTAGCTTTAGTAGAAGTCCAAAATTTACTTCAAAAACTCACTTGCGTACAATGCCGTGCTGTATTTTTGGAATGGTGGTTAAACTTCAAATACAGTAATTTTCAGTAGGGTAGGCTTCATCAGACCCAAAACTATGAACCCTGAAATTCGCCCTCTTTCAAAGGGCGAGATTTCGGCTCTCTTCTCGCTGGGAAAAATGGCTGGAGATGTAGCTCGCTGCCAACAGGGCGGGCAATTCATATCGCCATTCAGCAATACCGTTTTCAATTGGGCGATCGCGGTTTCAACTAACTCAGTCATAATCACCTACCGCCGAACCAATGCTTGAAATTATCGCTCAACTGATTCAGTAGCTATGGTTTGCGGGTTAGCTAAAAGCGATCGCTACTGTATTTTATTGTCTGCAAAAGCCTGGAAAAAGAGCCAGAATATCGGTGCGTTATGACAATGCAAGCAGCGATAAATTCTCGTCTTCATAAAATAATTTGATCGTATGAAAATCGCGACGTAGCAAATTTTCAACTTGTAATGTCGAACAGCTTCCAAGGCGAAGCCAAATAACTTTCGGTGGATTTCCAAATACTAAGCTCAGGTCGTGCATGTCTGCATCTTTCGAGACAATCATCAAATTGTTGTCTTTTGCATAATCCCAAACTATTGGGTCGATCGTGGCTTTCATGCCCACATCTCGAACGTGAAGTGAATTTGGGAAAAGGTCACTCAAACGGTTTGGCAGGTTAGGCGACAAGTTTTCATCGAAAAGTAA
>JBGSWI010000176.1:0-32162 GCA_041752515.1 Leptolyngbyaceae cyanobacterium
ATTTCTGGCGTTGTTTTTGTTAGCCTTGCTGAAAGTCAAAACGGTGAACTTGAGCGACCTGTGTTTAGGGTTTGGTGGCAGGGCATTACCCCAATCAAGCTACAAGCGGTTGCAGCGGTTTTTTCGAGAGTTTGACCTCGACTACACTCAACTGGCTCACCTCGTGGTGAGTTGGATGCAAATTCCAGATGGCTGGGTGTTGAGCCTGGATCGGACTACGTGGAAATTGGGTAGCCATTGGTACAACATTTTGACCTTGGGCATCGTGCATGAAGGGGTTGCCTTCCCTGTGCTGTGGTGGATGTTAGACAAGCGGGGGAATTCCAATAGCTTTATGTTGGGCGATGCGCACTGGGGTATGGTTGCATCAATGGCAGCCGATTGAGATTAAAAAAACACGGTCGTCGGGCTAAAAGTCTATTTCGTTTAGGTCTCGATTATTTGCGCCATTTGGTGCTCAATCCATCCCTGTCCAATCAGTCCGACTTTGTGCAATCTCTACAACTTTTGTCCTGTACTTAGATCCCAGCCTCACTCCTGCGCCTGCCAAACGTCCACGTATTTATCAAGCCTGAGCGATCGCCTTGATCCCTTGCCTAATACCTGACTTCTGCCCCTTCGCCTAAGTCAAAATCGCGCCGCCCATCAAGCGTTGATAGCGGTAGTCCAACTCCTGTTGCATCACTGTCCAGCGGCTAAGAGTTTCGTCCTCAGCAATCACTGTTTCAGCCGCTTCTCGCGCTATCTCCAGCACTGCTTGATCTTCGATCAAACTAGCTAGCGCAAAATCGGGCAATCCCGATTGGCGCGTGCCTAACACCTGTCCTGGACCTCGAAAACGCATATCCATTTCTGAGATGAAGAATCCATCTTGGGATTGCTCCAGTACCTTCAACCGTTGACGAGCCGTTTCACTGCGAGAGCTACTCATGAGTAGGCAAAAGGCTTGATCGGCACCCCGACCCACCCGACCGCGCAACTGGTGCAGTTGCGATAGACCAAACCGTTCGGCGTGTTCAATCAGCATCACGGAGGCATTGGGCACATCCACGCCCACCTCAACCACCGTCGTAGAAACCAGAATTTGAGTTTCGTTGTTACGAAATAGACTGATGGCAGCGTCTTTTTCAGCCGAACTCATGCGCCCGTGCAGCAAGCCCACTTGAAATTCGGGGAAAACCGCTTCTTGGAGTTCTTGGTGTTCTGCGATCGCTGACTTCAAATCTAGCTTTTCCGATTCCTCCACCAGCGGCAGCACCACATAGACCTGCCGCCCCTGGGCAATTTCTCGCCGCATCAGTTCATATGCCTGCATCCGCTCTTTTCCGGTCAGCGCCGTAGTTTGAATGGGTTTTCGTCCGGGTGGCAGTTCATCAATTTGGCTAACATCCAAATCGCCGTGTAGCGTTAGCGCCAACGTGCGGGGAATGGGGGTGGCAGTCATGGTTAATGTATGAGGATTCTCTCCTTTTTGTTGAAGCCGCGCCCGTTGCTGCACCCCAAATCGATGCTGCTCATCGATCACTACCAGTCCTAATCGTTGAAAAATCACCGAATCTTGAATCAGGGCATGGGTTCCCACTAAGACCGAGAGTTCGCCTGTTTGTAGCTGAGAATGAATTTCTCGGCGTTTAGCGGCTTTGGTGGAACCGGTCAGCAGTTCCACAGGCAGATGCAGCAGGTTAAACCAACCGACCAATTTGCGATAGTGCTGCTCGGAAAGCACTTCGGTCGGAGCCATCATTGCCGCTTGATAGCCCGATTGAATGGCGGCAAGCATGGCAACCACCGCCACTACCGTTTTGCCAGATCCCACATCTCCTTGAATCAGGCGATTCATGGCGGTCGTTTTTTGCAGATCGTTCAAAATATCGTTGACGACGCGATCTTGAGCATGGGTGAATTTGAACGGCAGCAGCGTATAAAACTCGTCAATTAATTTTCCAGTGGGCGCAAGACTGGCGCTTGCTTGAATTTGTTGCTGAGTTTTACGGCGTTTAAGCAAGCCCAACTGGAGGTAAAAGAATTCGTCGAATACCAGCCGATGACGGGCGGCATCCAAGGCGACGCGATCGGGGGGAAAGTGAATGTGGGCGATCGCCTCATGGATGCCCACCAAGTCGTATTGCGATCTCAAAGAATCGGGCAAGGCTTCTTGAAGTTGCAAGATCGCGGGCAAAGCCGCAACCACCGTCCGCCGAACTAAATCTGCGCCAACTCCTTCAGTCAGCGGATAGACCGGCACCAGTCGCCCCACTTTTAACGAGTCAATCTCACCGCCAGAGTGATCCAATACTTCAATTTCTGGATCTTCAATCGTCATCCCCTCCTTGCCGCGCTTGACCAACCCTGAAACCGCGATCGCGGCTCCGGGTGGATACTGCCGTTTTTGCTGCTCTTGCCAGCCGCGATTGCTGTAGCGACTCCCGGCATAAAATCGGCTGAGCTTGAGTTGCCCAGTATGATCTTTTACCACCACATTTAAAATCGTCAGCTTGGGGTTACGAGGGCTGCTAAAACAAGTGCAGAGCTTCACAAACGCGATCAACGTTACAGTTTCCCCTTCCTTCAACTCACGAATATTGACCTGGCGGGCATAGTCAAGATGATCACGCGGATAGTAGTAGAGCAAATCTCGCACGGTCAAAAGCCCCAATTTTGCTAACTTCTCTGCATTTTTAGGACCTACACCAGATAAATAGGTCAGTGCTTGATCCAAGCTTAAAAGAGCAGAAAAGGCAGGAGTTTGAGCTTCGGCAGGAGCGCTCAGCCAAGCGAGTTTTGAGTTCGGTTCGCAGAGCGTCTCCGTGGGAGACCTCTTGAGTTTTGTACGCCCTCCGGACTGGCTCTGCCCACACGTCGCATTTCCGTAAGCGATCGCTTGTCCGCGCCGCGCCTCCGTTGAGATGTGGGGTCGATTGCCATCTAATTCCTGGATGCGCGCACTTGCCTGCTCCCATGTTTGCCTTGCCTGATGCAAAAAACGGCGGGTGTCTGCCACAAGGTGCTGGCGTTGGGCAAAGCTCATTTCTGAATAAGTCGTGAATTGGTTACCTAGCGTTTGCCACCGACGTTGATCGTCGGAAGGAAGCGGTTCAGGCGGATGATTGAGGGAAAGGCTAAGAAATTCGCTAAACCGATGTTCTTTACCTTGCAGGTCATTAAACCCGCGATCGGCTTCAACCGACAGCGCTTTTTGCAAACGTAGCCAGTTGGGCGAAGCAGAAGGAACAGAGAGCGGGGGAGACTCACCCTGATTATCTTGAGTCATGAAAAAGGCGGTTGGGGTTCAGCAAGGCTGCTTGTGAAGCCATGAGTATGATTCATCGTACATAATTTCAATCAACTTCTTGCTGCGTGAGAATCGAATTAAAAAACAGGGGACTCCAAGAGATTACGGACTATACAAAAATTCTTTACGAAAGATTTGTCCAAGCAGTACCGGCTTAAATGATCGTAATTTGGCAAAAACGACGGTTTGACTGGACTTTCATGGCTTGCCTAGCGGCACAACTTTCTGAAGTGGTTACTAGACGGTTTCTACTTAGATAAAGGGACTGTAAAGAGTGTTACCGAGGCTTTGCAGCTTCCAATATCTACGTATATATTCTAATCACGCGCATAATTCTTTTGAAAGAATGTTTTCAGAGGTGAAGGAAATGTAAAGGTCTGTGGAATGTACTGTACTGATAGAAGCTCATATCTGCATCTTTGCAAGTATAAGCTAGCACTTTGCATCTTTTTAGATATTGTCATTTATTAACTGTCAAAGCTCTACACAGACTAAAAGTGACTTCTTCTTTGATAGCAGAACTTGTTCGCTAACTTTTTTTGGGTGTTTACTATTTAACCGTTTCGATCGCCCTTCATGAGGTCACTCGAAGGTCACTGATTTGCGCATACCGTCGTTTTTATTACACCCTTATGCTTAACACAAATACCCCCTTTTCCAGATTGCATACTTCTGGTAGCGAAATAGATAACATTCAACAAGCGATCGCGAGCGGACAAATTGCTGGCGATGGTGCATATACTAAGCAGTGTCAATCCTGGTTGAATCAGCACTTTGGCAGTCAAAAAGTGCTACTGACAAACTCTTGCACGTCGGCATTAGAAATGGCAGCAATCCTGGCTGATATTCAGCCCGGTGACGAAGTAATCATGCCATCTTTTACCTTCGTTTCTACAGCCAATGCTGTGGTTTTAAGAGGAGGTATTCCTGTTTTTGTGGACGTTAATCCGGCTACTTTTAACTTAGATGAAACTCAGATTGAAGCGGCTATTACCTCCAAAACAAAGGCAATTTCTCCGGTTCATTATGCGGGCGTTGGCTGTGAGATGAACTCCATCTTAAATATTGCAAATCAGCACGGATTATATGTGATTGAAGACGCGGCTCAAGGATCATTTGCTAGCTATAAGGGTAAGCCGCTGGGCGCTTTTGGCAATATGGCTGCATTTAGCTTTCATGCTACTAAAAACATCGTTTCGGGAGAAGGTGGCGCACTGGTCATTAATGATCCTACGTTGGTTGAACGAGCAGAAATCATTTGGGAGAAAGGCACCAATCGCAGCCAGTTCTTCCGAGGAGACGTTGATAAATATACTTGGGTTGACGTGGGGTCTTCTTTCTTGCCCAGTGAGTTGATGGCTGCTTTTTTATGGTCTCAGTTGCAGCAGGGTGAACAAATCACACAGCAACGTTTAAAGTTCTGGTCACGCTACCATGGGGCATTTGCGCAGCTAGAGTTTGAACAGGTGGCGCGTCGTCCTCAGATTCCGGCGGATTGCCAACACAATGCTCACATCTACCATTTGCTGCTAGATAGTTTGGAAACTCGAACCGCAGTCCTAAAGCATCTTAAGAAAAATGGAGTGCAAGCGGCTTTCCATTATGTTCCTTTACATAGCTCACCTGCGGGTCTAAAATACTGCCGTACGGTGGGAAATTTGAGCGTGACAGATGACATCAGCGATCGCATTCTTCGATTGCCGATGTCTGCCAATATGACGATGGCAGAATGCGATCGCATTATTTCCCTGGTGCTTGAGGCATTGGATTCGCGCCATAGTATAGAGAAAATGTTTTATCAGTCCTACCAAAAACCGGCGGTTGCTGAAACACTATCCTCTCAGGTCACCATTGGAGCTAGGGCTAGCTAAATTTAATGTTGGATTGGGAACTCGATTTCAATATTTTCAACATTGTTGAGTTTCAAGCTGGTTGTTCGTAGTTCCACAAGAATTTGGCAACTAGCTTGGATGAGGTGAGAGATGTGGAGAGAAGGTCAACTTCTTTCCACATTTTTTTGGCGAAAGACTTGCCAATGGCGAAGGGTTCAACGTTCAATAGCAGCTAGACCTGTTTTTGATTGTTGCCCTATGCCTTGCCAAGCCACCCTCGCTCATCTGATTAATTTGCTCAACGCCACCTTATTTCATTCGTTAGGTAATGGCGCGATCAGGGCAACGGGGATCACGACGGATACTCGCACTGTCAAGGCGGGGGAGGTGTTTGTGGCGTTGCGCGGTGAGCAATTTGATGGGCATCAGTTTGTGGCTACCGCTTTTGAACAGGGCGCGATCGCGGCGATTGTGGATGAGAAATTTTTGAGTCCAAATTTCAGCACTCAGGCGGCTAAATATCCATTTCCTCTGATTCAAGTAAAAGATACCTTGGCGGCATATCAAGCGATCGCTCACTGGTGGCGCACTCAGTTCACGATTCCAGTCATTGCGGTGACGGGTTCTGTGGGCAAAACCACTACCAAAGAATTAATCGCGGCGGTTCTATCGCACTCGACCGCTAACCCTCCATCTCAAGTCTTAAAAACTCAGGCAAATTACAATAACGAGATTGGAGTTCCCAAAACGGTCTTAAAACTGGATGCCAGCCATGACTACGCGATCGTGGAAATGGGGATGCGCGGGCAAGGAGAGATCGCCCTCCTGAGCAAGATTGCTCAACCCACTATTGCGGTGATTACCAACGTTGGCACCGCCCATATTGAACGGTTGGGATCAGAACGTGCGATCGCCCAGGCAAAATGCGAACTCTTAGCTGAACTTCCGGCTGACAGCATCGCCATTCTCAATCACGACAATCCTTTACTACTCAAAACAGCCGCCCAAGTGTGGCACGGCAAAACCCTCACATTTGGGCTAGAAGGGGGAGACATTCACGGGCACCTAGTCGATCTAAAAACGCTGCGGGTGGATGGCACTGATCTCCCTTTGCCCTTACCCGGTCGCCATAATGCCCTGAATTATCTGGCAGCGTTAACCGTGGCTAAAGTGCTGGGTTTAGGCTGGTCGTCGCTTCAGCAAGGAGTGACCGTAGATCTTCCAGGCGGGCGCGCTAAGCGCTATGAGTTGCCAGATGACATTGTGGTTTTGGATGAAACTTACAACGCGGGGCTAGAGTCGATGCTGGCAGCGCTGCATTTGCTGATACAAACTCCTGGGAAACGGCATATTGCAGTATTGGGCACGATGAAAGAATTGGGGGCGCGATCGCTAGAATTTCATCAACAAGTGGGGTTCACGGCTCAACAACTCCAGATCGATCGCCTGCTGATCCTTGCCGAACCAGCCGAAGCCGCTGCCCTGAAAACCGGCGCTGCGGGAGTTCCAACGGAATGCTTTACCAGCCAGCCACAACTGCTTCAACGGTTGAAAACATTAGCGCAAAAGGGCGATCGCTTTCTCTTCAAAGCTTCCCGCGCTGTTCAACTTGACCAAGTAGTGAACCAATTTTGTCGCGACCTTGGCAAATAATTTCATACATCCCAACTCAAAACTTCCTACTTAGTTTGGAAACTCAAAATATCTCCTGCGGAGACGCTACGCGTTGGCAAAGCCAGTCCAAAGGACTTACAAAACTTAGCACTCAAAACTCTCTCCTCCTCACCGTCTTCTGCCCAACCGACTGCCAACCGTTACATTGCGAGAAGTGCCACGACTGGGATAATCGCTTTCATCATAAATTTCACCGACCAATTCTTCCAAAATATCTTCTAACGTGACCAGCCCAACCGTGCCGCCGTATTCATCTACCACGATCGCCAAGTGCAGCCGACCTTGCAGCATTTCCTTCAGCAAATCGGTCAGGCGCTTTGTATCGGGCACATAAACAGGCGGGTCCATTGCCTCCGTCACCAATGCATCTGGCTGTCCTTCTTTACGGCGAAGATTCAACTGTTGCAGTGCCCGCTTTAGGTTTACAACTCCCACAATCTCATCCTTCGACTCTTCCTGCACGGGCACCCGTGAATATCCCGTTTCTAGGCATAGATCAATCAACTCTTGCAGAGTCGCCTCTCGCGAAATAGTTCGCATATCAATCCGAGGCTTCACAATATCCCTGGCGCTCAGTTCATCGAGCATGAAAGTCTTATTTAAGATATTGTGCTTGTTCAAATCAAGATGACCTTTGCCGCCCAAAATCTCAATCATTAGTTGCAGATCTTTGACGGATTCGCCTTCTTGCACCACGCCGCCTTGAAAGGTGCGAATGGCAGACTGAGTAATGGTTTCAAACAACCAAATAATGCCGAGGACGGACAATATCTGCGACATCCAATAAATCGGTCGTACCACGACCTTGAATAAAGGAATGACATTATTAATTGCCAAAGACTTGGGCACAATTTCGCCAAAGGTGAGCGTTAAAAAAGTAACCACGAAGGTGGCAATTCCGATCGCCTGACTGCCAAACCACAGCGTAAACAGGTTGCTAGTCAGAATGGCAGTCGTGTTATTAACGAGAGTATTGCCGACCAGCAGCGTGGTAATGAATCGTCGCCGCTTGTGAAGCACTAAGGTAAACAGCCGATCAGGATCGCCCTGCTCCTTAATGAGCGATCGCAGTTTGAGATTATCCAGCGCCGTAATCACCGTTTCGGAGCCGGAGAAAAAAGCAGACAGCAGCAGAGTTAAAGCGACAACGGCAACATCAACGCGAATATCTCCCAACAGGGGAGCACCTTCAGAAATTGCTAAGAGTGGAGACACAATAGATAAAATCACGAGATGCCATGAGGCAATGTTAATTCAATCTGCGAAGATTGTTCTGTGATGATAGCTCCCTTACTCTCGCCAATTCATCAGACTTTCTGAACAATCTGGATTTTGCTGGATTTTGCCTGTTTTTCTAAGTTTTTGGGCGATCTCCTATTTTTTAGCAGCCTGCCAGAGATTACGTGCAGGACTTGTCGGTTCGATGCCAGAGGGGGTAAATTGCCTCAAACCCATCAGTGCCAGTCTGCGAATCTTCTCGCGAACCGATCGCGATCGCCCCGTTCCCTAGTTTGACTATTGCCAGTGTTTATTGCTCTAGCAAAAGCTGGTGAAGTAACCGCGATCTCAGGGGGAACGAATCCGCCCATCACTCCAGTAAGACAACTTGCAGCGTTTGTAACCGAAAGTTAGACGCTTCGGCTTGAGCTTGTGCAACCGTGGCGTAAGTGCTGCTGGAATACTGTCCCCGCGTGTCAATCCGACCATAGCGAATCGCTACCTCTGTGCCATCAACCGCCACTTCATAAAATTTGTGGGCTTGCCCGTCTGATAGCTCCAGGTAAACCGTTTCTAATGGGGTGCGATCGCTATTGGCATCAAGACTCATAGGAGCTTATTTCTCAGAAACTATTTCTGCTCAAAGTTAACTTACCTGTAAATTGAAGTACAAGTGCCGCACCAACGCAGGGTTAGGCAACAAAACTCTGTTTACGGCCATAATTTCTTAATTCTGTCAGCATATAAACTAATCGGCACATCGTCTTTGGAGTGAATCATTATGCCAATATGACTCTCCTTAAAATTACGTTGGCTAAAAAAATCTTGAATCTGAGCTTCTGTATTCAACGAGACAGACCAAGAAGGCTTGATGAGTTCAACACTAAAGAAAAAATGGTTTGCCTCTTCAAGACCTTGGATATATTCAACAAAAATACCGTACAACATATACTCAGAAATATTTTTGTATCGACAAAGGACATCAATCCAATTTTCTCCATTAATTTCTTCTATATAGCTCTGCATCTTGAGGATGTTCGGCTTGTACCAAGTAATCATATTGGAAACATAGGTTGCAGGGTGGATTATCTTATCCTCGATTCCAAAAATTTTCTTTGATGCCTCAATCCATTCATTGACATCTTTATTTTGGAAGTTTACTTTCAACAAAGCTAGATGGTTATTTCGCATGAGACAGGATCTCATGTCGAATGCCCGAATAAAAGTATTATCTGAATCACAAAAAACTAAAACGTTTTCGTCAATTGAATCACAGACACTAATCTTAACCAGTTGTTGCAAAATCCAGTTTCGAATTGGAAAGACACGAAGACTCATCCACCACTTCTTAAGACCAGGTATTCTAAAAAAATTGACCGGTAATAATTCCTCAACAATTAACAAATGTACTTTTGAAGAGGTTAACTGCTTGAATAAATCAAGATCTCTACGGTCTACAACAATATAGTGCTTAGTATCATCTATCAAACAGCGTTCAACTGACTCAACTAATAACTTACAGCGTTCAAAGTCTAGTGCATAGCTTGGAGTAATAAGAGCAAACTTCAAGTCATCTTGAGTCTTACACGCAGTCATAATACTTCCTTTGTGTAGGTAACTGATTAGACGTAGATGCAGGGTACTTACCAGACCCTACGCCTAACTATTATTAGACTGAAAGTTTCTGTATCAGATCCTAATCTGAATGATTAGGCAGATGGTTTCTGCATAACGCCCCCATCAGGTAATAGGCAGAATCGTTCCGCATACTTTCAGATTTGTGTGGCTGTCAGCGATCGCCTCACTCAAAATCAGGTGGAGACAAACGGGGCTGTGGACTACAGTAGTTTTACAGTCAACCAATAATTTGCAGCGGGAGATCTCCCTATGGCACTAGAGCAGATGTTTTTCTCGGCGGCAGCCATGACCATTGGCTCCATTTGCAGCCGGGTGCTGTGTGAAGGGGGTGTCCGGTTTGCCAGTTGGGTGGAGTCGCAAAGTGATGATGCCGCGCAGATTATTCATAAAGCCTCGGAGCAATATGCCTCAAACTATGCCAACCGTCACGGCATGATGAAAGTGCTGGGAATGCGAGAGCCAGTGCCTTTGGAATCAGTTTATACAGCGGTGCAATTTTTGGATCGAGAAAGCATTAGTCGGTTTGATTCGATTGAGGATTTAGAAAAAGCCTTTCGTGAACAGCCCGATCGCCGCTTGCAAAGGAAGGCAAAAAAAATCGATGGGCTGCGGGTTGCCAATGATAAGCAATATCTAATGGTGTTGGGCGGTCCCGGTGCAGGCAAATCGACCTTCCTGCGAAAAATGGGTTTAGAAGCGTTGAAAGGAACCACGCTTAAGAATGGCTATGTGCATGAGTGCATTCCGGTGCTGATTGAGTTGAAGAACTTCGCCTCGAATGAGATTGCGATTGAGCCAGCGATCGCCCAAGAGTTTCGCATTTGTGGCATTCCCTCGCCAGAACTTGTCACCACGAAGCTATTGGAGGCAGGCAACCTACTGATCTTGCTGGATGGGCTGGATGAAGTGCCCACCAAGCAAATGACCGATGCTATTCAGCAGATCCAAAACTTTGTTGATCGATACGATAAAAATCGCTTTGTGGCATCCTGCCGCCTTGCTGCCTATCGCAACAACTTCCACCGGTTTAGCGATGTGGCAATGGCAGACTTTGATCAGGAACAGGTAAAGCAGTTTATTCACCGTTGGTTTCAGTCAGAGGAAGACTTGAGGTTGAATACGGCGCAACGCTGCTGGAATCTCTTGCAGCAGCCCGAATATGCCGCAACTAAGGAACTCGCCCATACGCCGTTATTACTGACTCTGCTGTGTCTAGTGTTTGAGGATTCTCAGACTTTTCCTAAAAATCGAGCGGTGCTATATGGGGAAGCGTTGGATGTGCTACTAAAAAAGTGGGCATCAGAACGGCGGATTCAGCGCGATCCGATTTATCAAGATCTCAGCATTGCGCTGGAGGAGATGATGTTGGCAGAGATTGCTTTCACTCACTTTCAGGCAAATCGCTTGTTTTTCACCAAACGTGAGGTGGTGGAGCAAATTCGTTCTTTTTTGGCAGAAAACTTGAATGCTCCCAAACATTTGGACGGAGAATTAGTGCTAGAGGCGATCGCGATTCAGCAAGGAATTCTCGTAGAACGAGCGCAGGAGGTTTACTCTTTTTCTCATTTGACCTTGCAGGAATATTTAGCAGCGCAATACATTGACGATCACAACCTGACCCAAACTTTAGTCGAGGAACACCTGACCCACGAGCGCTGGCAAGAAGTATTTTTGCTGGTAGCGGGAGTGATGCGGGGTGGCGCGGATGCTTTGCTGCTGGCAATGGAAGCCCAGGCAAACACTTTTATCAGCACACCGAAGCTAAAGGCGTTGCTGCGATGGACTGACCATTTAACCAGTGGCGCAGGAGGCAACCTTTCGCCTGCGGCTAAACGTACGACTGCTTTGTTTCTGGCGCTGGTCAACCATCGGGCGTTGAATCTAGCGCGGGTGCTTGATCCCAATCTGGCAAATACATTGGAACTGGCGCGAACCCTGGCAAATATTCGCACTTTAGAATCAGCGTATCCCGAAGATAATACACCTGCTCGGTCGGCGATCCCCACTCGTGCGTTGGCGATCGCCCTAACGCGATCGCTGCCTGATCGTTTAGCGGGGCAAGCGATCGCTAAAACGTTCACTAAAACGTTCACCAGTGAACTTGTTAAGCTAGAGCCATTTCAAGCAACGACCTTGCACGAATTGGTCAGACAGTTGGAGCTATTGAATTTGCGATCGCCCGATATCCGCCAATCCGCGATCGTGCTGCAAGAATTTCACACTCAGGTTTTTCATACCTGGTTTAGCACGCTCAAACTTGATCCCACCTGGATCAGCCTTTCTACCGAAGAACTACGAAAACTCGATCGCTATCTCTACGCCAACTGGCTGCTGGTGCGCTGTAAACAAACGGCTGTCAGAGTTTCTCCCCGCACTTGGGCAGGTATTGAAGCACGCCTTTTGCGGGTATCGCTGTAGGGGAGTTTTGAGTTTTGAGTTTTGAATTTTGAGTTTTGAGTTTTGTAAGTCCTTCGGACTGGCTTTGCCAACGCGTAGCGTCTCCGCAGGAGATATTTTGAGTTTTGAGTTTTGTAAGTCCTTCGGACTGGCTTTGCCAACGCGTAGCGCCGACCTAGGAGATATTTTGAGTTTTGAGTTTTGAATTTTGAGTTCTAAATTCGGAATATGCAGATGTATTTCCGTCGTGTGGCTGGCAAGTCTATGGTGAGTGCAATACTGCAATTTTTAAAAGTGGAAGAGTTGGGTGGTTCTGAAGTTCAGCGTATCGGGAATGCCTTAAATTTCTATTCGCCATCATCCAACAACGATGCGCCATTCATACAGCTTGTAATGGACGCACGCATTGATCACCAAGGGATCTTGCCCCACGATCGCCTGTGCCTCGTCCATAGAGGATGCCTCAAACAGCAGCATTCCGCCACCCCGGCAGCCCCAATACCCAGTTTTCGCCTGATGTCCCTTCGCAATCAGCCTCTGCACAAATTCTTTGTGGGCAGGGACATACTGATCAAAAATTGCCTTATCAACCACTCCTTCCTCGATCTTCACAAACCAGGGCATGACGGTGCTTCCTTTCCTCACCAGGCGTTATTACAAATGGCTGTCTATGTTATTCTCCATCCAGGTTAGCGCCCAAAAAGCTCAAGATACATTTCCTCATATGTCTTTTTTCGGTGACATTTCGGTGACATAACGATTGAGCGATCGCCCGTAACAGTTTATTTTTAGACTTAGTATCCCTAGACAAACCTGAATACTTGTGCACCTCACACTATTTTTAAAAAGTATCAAAGCTTACTAAAACTTCTGTTAATGGTAGACTTTTCTTAGTCGATTAGGAGCCAAAACCACCATGTCGCTTACGCTGGCTACTGAACAAGTCAAAGCTCAAAATGAACTCCGTATGGGGCGAATTTTGGTGGTTGAAGATGAAGAACTGATTCGTGAAACCATCACGCTCGCTCTAACCGAAGAAGGATACGACGTGGTTGCGGCAGAAGATGGGCGCACGGCGCTTGATTTGTTGCATCAAACAGAAGATAACATCGACCTGCGCTCTGGCAAGGCGATCGCTTCAAATCCACTCAATTCTGAATTCGACATAATTATCCTCGATTTAATGTTGCCCTACGTCAACGGGCTAGATTTGTGTCGCGTTGTGCGCCGTGAAGGGAACAACGTGCCGATTTTAATGCTGAGTGCGAAAGGTGGAGAAACCGATCGCGTGGTGGGCTTAGAAGTGGGCGCAGATGATTATTTAACCAAACCTTTTGGAATGCGAGAGTTAATCGCTCGGTGTCGAGCATTGCTGCGCCGTCACTATCACTTTCAAGCAGAACCAGAGCAACCCCTACTGAAGTTTGATGAGATCATTTTGTATCCTCAAGAATGTCGCGTTATGGTGCGCGGCGAAGAGGTAAACTTTTCCCCTAAAGAATTCAAAATTCTAGAATTGTTTATGACCTATACCCGCCGAGTTTGGTCGCGGGAGCAACTGCTAGAACGCATTTGGGGACCTGACTTTATTGGCGACAGCAAAACTGTCGATGTCCATATTCGCTGGCTACGTGAAAAGCTGGAACGGGACCCCAGCAATCCAGAGTATTTAGTCACCGTTCGAGGATTTGGCTACCGCTTCGGCTAGATCCTTTTGGCTAGATCCTTGAGATAAAAGAGTGCTTGACGTGAGTGCCCCCACTCGACTGGTAAAAATTGAGTGCCTATGAAGTTCGGCGATCGCATCCAATAAGCAGCTTAGAATAGCGATAATCCTAGTCTCAGGATTTTTCGGGCTGCACTGTTATCGGTTTGCCATGGAAATATGGGTTTTGATTGGGCTAGTCATAAGTCTGGCGATTTTGGAATGGCGATGGCTGCGACTCAACGCTAGGCTGTGGCGGATCGTGCAAAAGTGGCGACCCGATAGCCCCCTGGCGGTTTCGTCTACGGCTCGGCTGACCCGCGCGATCTCCGCTTACCAAGAAGCTCATTTTTCACTTCAAAATGAACTGCAAGCCCTCCAATCGCTCGTTCAGGTCGCACCCATTGGTTTTTTGCAGGTGGACGAAGACAATCAGCTATTGACCTGCAACAGCAAAGCCTGTGAACTGCTCAGTATGCCGCCCTACTTGTCTGGCAGACCGCGTTTATTACTAGAACTCGTGCGCTCCTACGAACTAGATGCCCTAGTTGAGGAAACTCGCCATGCTCAACAGCCCTGTCAGAGCGAATGGGTTTTTCATCCGGTTGATCCTGATTATGCCAAACTGGCGCAACAGCAGCCTCGTCCTTTGCGGGGTCATGCTTCCCCCATGCCCGATGGCTGTGTGGGAGTGTTTTTAGAAAGCCGCGAACAGGTCGTCATGCTTACTCAACAGCGCGATCGCTGGATTTCCGATGTCGCCCACGAGCTAAAAACGCCCCTAACATCCATTCGTCTAGTCGCTGAAACGTTGCAGTCTCGCTTAGAGCCACCTACCCGCGACTGGGTAGACCGATTGTTAAATGAAGCCATTCGGCTGAGTGGATTGGTGCAAGATTTGCTCGATCTCAACCAGCTTGAAATGCATCCATCCAATCGCTTAAAGCTGAAACCTGTCGATCTTCCTCGGCTAGTTCAGTCGGCTTGGCTCAGCCTAGAACCCTTAGCGCGAGAAAAGCAGATCCAGTTAGATTATGTGGGCTGCGATCGCCTGTTGATTTTGGCAGATGAACCCCGATTGCACCGAGTTTTATTAAACCTGCTAGACAACAGCATTAAATATAGCCCCACGCAGCAGCACATTCGAGTGCAAGTTTCAGTATGTCAAGCGCATCAGACCAGCCCAGCCAAGGAGACCGAGCAACAGATTCATCTAGAAGTGATTGATGCCGGTCCGGGCTTTCCAGAAACCTCCTTACCTCACATATTTGAGCGCTTCTATCGAGTTGATCCCTCGCGTACCCGACAAGCTGCCCTGAAAGCAACGGCAAAAGATGCCCGTGCCTCGACTCCAATTTCTGATATTTCCTCTTCAACGGTTGAAGCTCAAACAGCGAGGGTGCAAACAGCCGCGAAAAATTGGAAGCAGGACTTTTTTCAAGCAAACAGCGGCACTGGTTTAGGGTTGGCGATCGTTCGACAGATTGTGGAAGCTCATCAAGGATCGGTTAAAGCGAGCAACCACCCCGAAACAGGAGGAGCATGGTTAGAGGTATTTTTACCCTTAAAAACCGGGGTGAAGGAGTTGGAATGACATGGAAAACTCTCTAGACTAAGAATGCTTAAGGTGACAGTGTAGTATTGAGTAGAATGCTCAATTAAAACGGGTTTGAGAAAGAGCGCCTGAATAAACGCGCGATTTGATAAGGGCAAGGTTCTGGTAACGCATGGATGAACGGGTTCAAAAAGTACTTTCTCGCTGGGGCATTGCGGCTCGTCGCCAAGTTGAGGAATTGATTGCGCAAGGTCGAGTAGAGATAGATGGCACCGTGGCTTACCTGGGTCAAAAAGTTGATCCTAGTAGGGTTCAAATTGCCATAGATGGTGCCGTGGTTAACCCAGTTGAATGCCCGCAGCGCCTCTACATCCTGATGAACAAGCCGAGGAATGTCATTTCCACTTGCGATGATCCCCAAGGACGAAGAACGGTCTTAGATCTGCTTCCCCCCAGTCTTCACCAAAGACAAGGGCTGCATCCAGTGGGGCGTTTAGATGCCGAGTCTACGGGCGCGCTCCTGCTCACCAACGATGGCGATTTGACTTTTTATCTGACGCATCCCCGGCATCATATTTCTAAGACCTATCACGTCTGGGTTGAGGGCTATCCATCCCCCCACGCTTTAAAGCAGTGGAAACAGGGAGTATTGTTAGAAGGACAAAGAACTTTACCCGCAGACATTTCTATCCTGAAAGCAGATCCAAATCACCGAACATTATTAGAGATTGTCTTGAAAGAAGGACGTAATCGCCAGATTAGGCGAATTGCAGAGCAATTAGGGCACCCCGTCCAAATGCTCCATCGCATTGCAATTGGTTCTATTCGGCTGAAATCAGCAAGTGAGCCTCCGCTTAGAAGCGGTTGCTACCGCCTTTTGACGATCGCTGAGATTGATTTTTTGAGATCCCGAATTGACTTAACATCGAAGACAGTAAGCGTGAATGAGGAGTGCCGAGCATGAACGATAAAACTCTTCAATTGAGTAGAGAACAAGCGAAAGTGTTGACTGAAATGGGGGTTTACTTGCGCCGTCTTCGTCAAGAACAACCCCTGTCTTTAGAAGCGATCGCAGCAATCACGCTGATTCCGGTGCGAACTTTAACGGCGATCGAAGAAGCCGACGTGACTCAGCTTCCTGAACCGGTTTATATTCAGGGATTTATTCGTCGCTATGCTGATGCGATCGGGGTCGATGGCACGGAAATTGCCAACGCTTTTCCCGCTCAAACCGATTTAAGATCTCCCAAACTTGCTTGGAGCAGTGCCGTAGAAGCTCAGCTACGCCCTCTACACTTGTACGTGGTTTATCTGTTGCTAGTCATGGGCGCAGTAAGCGGGCTATCCTACGTGCTAAACCGCTCCTCTCCCCAGGCGTTGCGCTATGCCAATTTGCCTCAACAGCCGGGAGCAGGGCAAATAAGTAACCAAAAGGCTGAATTGTATGGTCCACCCTTGCCTAGTCAAAAAGTGACGAGTGATGTAGCGGGCAAAGCGGCAGGTAAAACAGGGCTACCATCCACTGCTGCAATATCTAAGAAGCCGGTTCGGGTTGGCTTGGCGCTCAAGGCTCAATCCTGGATTCGGATTGTTGCAGATGGAAAAACTGAGTTTGAGGGCGTGCTATCGGAAGGCGCTCAACAAGCATGGGCAGCGAAACAGCAGATTACTGTGCGGGCTGGAAATGCGGGCGGAGTCTTGGTGAGCCATAACGAGAGTCCACCCAAACTACTAGGCGAACCAGGCACCGTTGAAGAAAAAACTTTTGAGGCTCAGTCTCAAGCGAAAGCGAATTCATCTAAAAAACTAATTGTTGCCATTTCTGACGTATCCATTTTTTAGACGTTTTGGGCAAGCAGTGGCGCAACGGCAATTGCAGGCAATTGGCTGGCAAAATTGTAAAATTTGGCTAAACCGAATCTAAAGTAATCCCGTTTTGAATTTTGTAAGTCCTTCGGACTAGCTTTGCCCACGCGTAGCGGCGACCTAGGAGATATTTTGAGTTTTGAGTTGCAAGACAAAGGAACATTGCCGCTTCCAGCAGATCACCTGTCGCATTTCAATTTCAAATTGGTATAACTTTTTGTCTTCTAGAAATGCCTTGATCGGGTTACCTTACCAGCGTTTTGCTTCTCGCTTACACTGGAGTGATGGAATCTGGCATTTATCCGTTATCCACTGAGGTTGTTCATTTAATTGCGGCTGGCGAGGTCATTGACTCTCTGGCGGCGGCAGTTCGGGAACTGATAGAAAACGCCTTAGATGGGGGTGCCACGCGCATTACCGTATCGGTTTGGGCGGATCAATGGCGGCTGCGAGTGGCAGATAATGGAATGGGGATGGATTGCCAAAACCTTAGGCTGGCGGCGAGTCCCCATAGCACCAGCAAGATTCGCGATCGCCAAGACCTATGGAATATTACCAGTCTTGGATTTCGAGGTGAGGCGCTGCATAGCTTGGCACAGCTAGGTCAATTGCAAATTGCTAGCCATTCATCGTGGCTCTCGTCTTCCAGTGATGCCGTCGAACCCGCAAGTGAAGGGTGGCAGGTGACTTACAATGCTCAAGGGTTGCCTTCCGAGATGATACCTGTGGCGATCGCACCGGGCACCATCGTCATCGTGGATCAGCTATTTGCCAATTTGCCCACTCGCCGCCAAGGGTTGCCTTCGATCGCTCACCAGCTTAAAGCCGTGCAAGCCACGATTCACCAAATAGCACTCTGCCATCCCCAGGTTACCTGGCAAGTGCAACAGGGCGATCGCGATTGGTTCACCCTGTTTCCTGGCAAAACTGCCTGTCAAATTTTGCCCCAACTTTTGCGAGAGGTTGAGGTGAGTGATTTGCAAGAAATGAATCAGGTGTCGGGCTTCGACGTGAGCGCTCCCCCGAACGGTGTCGAGTATCGGGTTCCAGGAGACAGGGGACAGGGAAAAGAGGAGCAAAATTCAAAACTCAAAACTCAAAATATCTCCTACGGAGACGCTACGCGTGGGCAAAGCCAGTCCAAAGGACTTACAAAACTCAAAACTCAAAACTCTGCACCTTCTCTCTATCTTCTGCTTGGATTACCCGATCGCTGTCATCGTCGTCGCCCCGATTGGGTGCGGGTTGCGGTGAATGGGCGCTTAGTTAACTTGCCAGAAATTGAACAGACGATTTTGACTGCATTTCGGCGAACCCTGCCCCGCGATCGCTATCCGGTTTGCTTTGTCCATTTGCAGGTGCCCCCCGCACAGATTGACTGGAACCGTCATCCTGCCAAATCAGAAATCTACTTGCATCATTTAGATGAATGGCGCGATCAGGTTGCAGCGGCGATCGATCAAACTTTGCGCCTAAATCCTGATACCCTGCCAGAAACGCTTTACTCCGATCGCGTTGGACACTTACTCAAAACCGCCGAAACTGGCGGAGTATGGAACCCCTCGCAGTCGGCAAGATTAGAAGTTGGCGGTAAACAGGACGCATCTCTAGCTCTCAGTTCCCATGCTCTTAGTTCCCCCCTTCCCACGCCCCCTCTCAAAGCGCTTGCCCAAGTTCACCACACTTACATTCTGGCAGAACACCCCACTGGAGTCTGGCTGATTGAACAACACATTGCCCACGAACGGGTGCTGTATGAGCAACTCTGCGATCGCTGGCAAATTGTGCCGCTGGAAACACCGATGATTTTGAACCCGTTGACCCTTGCCCAAGTGGAGCAATTGCAGCGGATTGAGATCAACGTGGAACCTTTTGGCGATCAGGCATGGGTGGCGCGATCGGCTCCTGCCCTACTGGCGACGCGATCGGATTGTGTAGAAGCGCTGATTGAACTCAGTTTGGGTGGTGATTTGCAAACTGCTCAAGTGGCAACTGCTTGCCGTAGCGCCATTCGCAATGGCACAGTGCTGTCTCATTCAGCCATGCAAACTTTGTTGACCCAATGGCAACAGACCCGCAATCCTCGCACGTGCCCTCACGGTCGCCCCATTTGCCTGACGCTGGAGGAATCTTCTCTGTCACGCTTTTTTCGGCGGCATTGGGTGATTGGTAAAAGCCACGGAATTCAATGAGTGCCACAATTTTGCAATCAATCGCAGAATGTGGGCTACAAAACACTACACTAAGCAGTGGAACGATTACCGTTAAAGCATTGAGTTTTAGCCCCACACTCGATCGCTTCTGCCGAGTCAAGGCTACTCAAAAACTTTGTTTGCTCCTTCACCGCTCTGTATAGGAAAAATTACATTATGACAGCAACATCTGATCGCTTTCCCATTGATTTGGGTGCTTACCAATCGATCGCACTAGACCCAGCTAAACCGACTTTGACAGACGAAGACCGGGAGGCATTGAAAGCGAATATTCAACTGTGTCGTGATGCGATTATTTTCTTTACAGCAACAGGGGCAGCGAGAGGCGTGGGCGGTCATACTGGCGGACCGTATGACACCGTTCCAGAAGTGGTCATTTTAGATGCGCTTTTTCGAGGAGCCGCTGATCAGGTTGTGCCGATTTTCTTTGATGAAGCAGGGCACCGAGTCGGGACTCAATACTTGATGGCAGCGCTGCATGGAGAATTACCTGCTGAGCAACTGATGCACTACCGAGAAGCCGACTCTAAACTGCCTGGACACCCCGAACTGGGCTTGACTCCCGGCGTAAAATTTAGCTCTGGTCGGTTAGGTCATATGTGGCCCTATGTGAATGGTGTGGCGTTGGCGAATCCAGGTAAGGCGGTGTTTTGCTTGGGTTCCGACGGTTCCCAACAAGAAGGAAACGATGCCGAAGCCGCACGGCTAGCAGTTGCGCAACACCTGAATGTGAAGCTGATTATTGATGATAATGATGTGACGATCGCGGGTCATCCTTCTAAATATCTTCCCGGTTTCACCGTTGCCAAAACCCTCGCAGGGCACGGCATGAAAGTGCTAGAAGGCGATGGCGAAGATATAGATAGCGTGTATAGCCGGATTTGCGAAGCGATCAATACGCCGGGACCCGTTGCCGTAATCAACAAACGTCCGATGTGCGTGGGCATTGAAGGGCTGGAAGGCTCGACTCATGGGCATGATGTGATTTCGGTGGAGAAGGCGATCGCCTACCTGGAAAAACATGGGCATCCCGATGCAGTTGCCGTTTTGAAGGGCATCGAAAAGCCCAAAAACACCTATAAATTTCTCGGCATTGGCGACAAATGGGATTCTAACCGAAATGTGTTTGGCGATGCCGTAGTTGCGGTTTTAGGTCGGATGAGTGAAGGCGATCGCAAAGAGAACGTGCTGGTGATCGACAGTGACCTGGAAGGCTCATGCGGGCTGAAAAAAATCCACGATGCCTATCCTGAAGTCTTCTTACCCTCCGGCATCATGGAGCGTGGCAACCTCTCCGCCGCCGCTGGTTTTGGCATGGAAAAAGGCAAACAGGGCATTTTCGCCACCTTTGCCGCCTTTTTAGAAATGTGCATTTCCGAAATCACCATGGCGCGGCTGAACAATTCCAACTTGCTCTGCCACTTCTCCCACTCTGGCATCGATGACATGGCAGACAACACCTGCCACTTTGGCATCAACAACTTCTTTGCCGACAATGGCTTAGATGACGGCTATGACACCAAACTCTACTTCCCCGCCGATGCCAACCAGATGAAAGCCTGCGTCGAGGCGATCTTCTTTGATCCGGGGCTGCGGTTTATTTTCTCGACCCGTTCTAAAACGCCAATTTTGCTGAATGCGGAGGGCGGCGAACTGTTTGGCGATGGCTACACCTTTACCCCCGGCAAAGACGAAGTGATTCGGGAAGGCACCGCTGGCTACATTGTTGCGGTGGGCGATGCGGTGTATCGCGCGTTGGATGCAGTAGAGCGCCTGAAGCAAGAAGGGATTGACGTGGGGCTGATCAACAAATCGACGTTGAATGTGGTGGATGAAGACGCGATCGCGAAGATCGGCGCATCTCCGTTTGTGATTGTGGTAGAAGCCTTTAACCGTCGGACTGGCTTAGGCAGCCGCTTGGGTAGCTGGTTACTGGAGCGCGGCTTAACGCCCAAATATGCTTACCTGGGCACTCATGAAGAAGGCTGCGGCGGTTTATGGGAACAGTTCCCGCATCAAGGCATCGACCCCGTGGGCATCATGGCAACGGTGAAGAAGCTTGTAGGCTAGTGACTAAGGGCTAGTGACTAAGGGCGGGGTGCAGAATACCGAGTATTCTGCACCCCTATTTCTTGTTGGATAGGCTTTTTGGGTTTGATAGACGTTAAGCGATCGCACGTTGATAAAACCCTTGCATCTCGGCAAACCATTGCTGCCGCGACTTCTCCCACGTATAAAACATATGTCCGCCAGAGTAATGCTTCAGCGTCAAATTGGGGCGCACTTCTGGATTTAACTTCATCAAACCTGCCAAGTGGTTTGAGGCAAAATAGGGCGTGACCAGATCAAAAAAGCCGTGATTGATGGCAACCTGCATATCCGGGTTCAGCGTCATGCCCACCCGCAAATCATCCACTGCGCCCGCGAAGCCCTGCTTTAACTCGCCCTTGGGATCAAACGTCCAGGCTTTAAACACTTCAATATTCAGCAGGTGATAGGTGAGGTCGGTTTCCACGCCCAACGTGTCGCGCAGGTGACTGTTGATTGCTCCCGTAAACAGGCGATCAACTCCATCCAGTGTGGGATCACTGCCCTCATACTGCAAGCGATCGGGAAAGGGATCGATCGCCGTCATGGCTGCATCATACAAACCCACAATTTTTTGCTGATCGCGCAGTAGTTCTCTGGCAAAAGCTTCAATCCCAACCCGTCCGGCTTGCCGCTCCACAAACGAAAGGGGTAAGCCAATTAAGTCAGCAAGCTGCTGATAGACAGTCTGCCGTTCATCGGGAGACAGCGCATCGCCCATTGCCAGCATGGGAATGAAAATTTTGCGAGAAAATTGTTCTGCGGCGGCAATGTGAGCCTGGAGATCCCCTTGGCTGCCTGCCCAGCGAGCGCGATCGTGATGCGCTGCCGTAGCTGCAAACGAGGGAATCAGCGTTGCCCAGCCCGTCAGGTTGTAATCATTTGCGTCAAATAAGCTGAATTCTAGGGCGGGTGAAATCAAAATTGCCCCAGACAGCCCTACGCCAAATTCCTGTTGCAGTTTGCGGGCAAGTTTTGCCACTCGAAAGCCACCGTAGCTTTCCCCCGCAATAAAAATGGGAGACAGCCAGCGCTTTTGCCGCGACAAAAAACCCTGAATGAATTCGCCTAAAGATTTCAGATCACGCTCCACATCCCAAAAAGCTGATTCCTTCGGCTTGTTGTCCTTCTGATCTTTTGCTTTCTCGCCAGTTTTTTCAGCATTTTCTTTGTCTGGCGGCAAACTACGACTAAATCCGGTGCCGATTGGGTCAATAAACACCAGATCGGTAAAGCTGAGCCAGCTTTCCAGGTTATCCACCAGGCGGACGGGCGGTTTGGGTAAACTACCCTGGGTGCCAAAGGCAATACGTTTGGGTCCCAGAGCGCCCATATGCAAGTAGGCAGAGGCAGCACCAGGTCCGCCGTTAAAAACGAAGGTGAGCGATCGCCGCGAGGCAGAATCCGTTTTTGCCAGATACGCCACATGAAACATCTCGGCGATCGGCTTTTCGTTTTCATACAGCGTTTGCCATGCAGCCGTCGCCGTATAGGGAATCTGGCGATCGCCCAGGGAAAGCGTATGTTCAGTGGTTTTGCCTTGACGGGCGATCGGTGGAGTGGGAGTGTCGGGCATAAGGAATTTGGGGCGATACTGCAACGATTCTAGTATGGTTATGAATTCTGTTTTTGACTTATTCCTTTTGCTCCACTGCTTATCTGGGCTACACAACAATGAATTAGCTCAGCCGGATTGCAGTGCCCGCCTTGCTGATTTTGGTGGGTTGGTGCTGAGCGATCGCGTTTAATAGCAATTTCCCTATGACGCTGGGCTTTATACTATTCAAGCTTGTAAAATTGAGTTGATTGCCGTAGCTGCACCGGGTGCTGTTTGCATTAGTTCGATTTGTGCCTCATGCTTGACTGATAGCCACTGCAATGTCTTCTGGCGATCGCCTTGATTTTATTTACACTGTTTGCTTTGGAAAGTGCCCCATGATTAATGAAGTGTTCATGCCTGCTCTCAGTTCCACTATGACCGAAGGAAAAGTCGTCGCGTGGGTGAAGTCTCCGGGCGACAAAGTGGAGAAAGGCGAAACCGTGGTGGTGGTGGAGTCAGACAAAGCAGATATGGATGTGGAGTCTTTCTATGAAGGCTACCTAGCAGCAATTGTAGTGGCAGCGGGTGAAACGGCTCCTGTGGGTGCGGCGATCGCCCTAGTAGTTGAGACTGAAGCCGAAATTGCCACAGCCCAACAGCAATCACCCGCCGCCGCCAAGCCGGAAGTTACCGTAGCAACAGCGGCTCCGGCAATAGAAACCCCTGTTGCCCCGTCTTCCCCGAACGGAGGCAGCGCTGGCAACGGTCGTCTCATCGTCTCTCCCCGCGCTCGAAAACTGGCAAAAGATTTAAAGGTTGACTTGAATCTTTTAAAAGGCAGCGGTCCTCATGGACGGATTATTGCTGAAGATGTGGAAGCAGCCGGTGGGATTGTCGCTACGCCGACGGTTGTAACGACGGCTCCGATTGTGGTGGCTCCTTCACCCGTGGCGGCAACGGCTTCTAAACCTGCCGCCGCTTCTGCGCCTGTGGTTTTAGGGCAACAAGTTCCTTTGAACACGTTGCAAAACGCCGTGGTGCGAAGCATGATGGCAAGTCTAGAAGTCCCCACATTCCACGTCAGCTACAAAATCACCACCGACAATTTAGACAAGCTCTACAAGCAGGTGAAGTCTAAAGGAGTGACGATGACCGCGCTATTGGCAAAAGCAGTCGCGGTTACTTTACAAAAACATCCCATTGTGAATGCCAATTATGTCAATCAAGGTATCCACTATCCAGCGGCGATCAATGTGGCGATCGCCGTAGCAATGGATGATGGTGGGTTGATTACTCCGGTGCTGCAAAAAGCAGATCAGATGGATTTATATTCTCTATCGCGCACCTGGAAAGATTTGGTTGAGCGCGCCCGTGCAAAACAACTTCAACCCGATGAATACAGCACTGGAACCATTACAATCTCCAATCTGGGGATGTTTGGGGTGGATCGATTTGACGCGATTCTGCCTCCGGGTACGGGTTCGATTCTGGCGATCGGGGCATCCTTGCCCACCGTGGTTGCCACCGATGAGGGGTTACTCGGCGTGAAACGGCAAATGCAGGTCAACATGACCTGTGATCATCGAATTGTTTACGGTGCCCACGCTGCCGCTTTTTTGAAAGATTTAGCGAAGCTAATTGAAATGGATACTCAGTCTCTAACCCTTTAAAACACACACGATCGATGGTTGATTTTCCTACCACGCTAGATGACGCGATCGCCCAAGCTCAAACGGCAGCCCAAGCCGCTTTAGCAGCCGGCTACACCCGACTCCAAGTGGAGTTGGCAATTCCAGAGTTGAAACCGATGCAGCCTGCTTATCGGTTTCTTCCAGCTTTGGCAGACTATGGCGCTGGGCTAAAGATCTTCTTCACCGATGCTGGCGCAGCAGCCCTTGCCCGCCGCGATTGGGGCAATGTCCCTCATTCTATTCAAAGTATTGATATTGCTGGGGCGCGCCAAACCTCGGTGGTAGAAGAACTGGTCACTCCCGAAGATCAAGCCTTTCTCTTTGTGGCACCCTCTTCAGTCGAAGTATTGCTAGTCGAACAGCTATGTAATGCCGCAGGCGATCGCCCGATCGTGTTGTTCAATCCTCGATTAGAAGATGTGGGCACCGTCGGGATTGGCTACACTGCCCGAAAACTGCGAGAGCGCTTTTTGACAACTATAGAGCCTTGCTATTTCCTCAAGCTGTTAGATGGCGCGGCGCTTCTACGGTGCTACCCTTCAACCTGGCAAGTATGGGCTGGCACTAACGAAAACTACACTCTGATTGCGGAAGAGCCGATGAAGCCTAGCTTAGAACGATTGGATGAAATCTTTATGCAAAATAGTGCAGTTCAACCCTCTCGCCCCAAAAGTATGTTTGCCGGATTAGAGCGCCTTTTAAAAGCCCTCCGTCAATAAAGCCTCCGTAAAGTTGATGAGGCTAACTGTAATATTTAAGCGGTTTATGAGAGTCGTCAGGATAATCGGGGCATAATAGATAAAGTGATTTATATCACTGCAATGGTTTCGCAAGTCAAATTGCAGATGCCATGCTGGTGCAGTACTGTTAACGGTGTTAAAAGGCGATCGCATGACCCAAGCTCGTCATCGGCGAATCATCATAGGCGATGTTCATGGGCATTACCACGGACTAACAAGCCTATTGGAAGCGATCGCGCCCGATAGCCTAGACCAAGTTTATTTTTTAGGCGACCTAATCGATCGAGGTCCCGATAGTGCCGACGTTGTTCGCCTTGTGCGGCACCATCACTATACCTGCTTGCTAGGCAATCACGAACAACTCATGGTCGATGCCTATCCCAACGGTCGCCCCTTTGCTCCAGCCTTACAAGCATGGTTGTATAGCGGTGGGCGAGCCACGATCGCTAGCTACAGCGACAACGGCGGGCTTTTTCAAGAGCATCTCGCTTGGATGAAAACGTTGCCTTCCTATCTTGACTTAGGCGATATCTGGCTGGTTCATGCAGGGGTTCATCCACTGTTGCCCATCGAATCACAAAGCCTTCAAGAATTCTGTTGGATTCGAGATGAGTTTCATAGCAGTTCCAAACCTTACTTTGCCGACAAATTAATCATTACAGGTCACACCATTACTTTCACCTTACCCAAAGTAGAACCAGGGGAAGTCGCTCAAGGATGTGGCTGGTTAGATATTGACACTGGAGCCTATCATCCAAAAAGCGGTTGGCTCACTGGATTGGATATCACAAACCGTGAAGTCTATCAAGTCAACGTTTTCACCGGAGCCAAACGCAAGTTGCCCTTAGATGAGGTGATGACCCGAATTGAACCTACGCAAGTTTTAGGGCATCGTCAAGCGCTATCAAACCGGAGCTAACCAACAGTGAATTTCAGATGTCTATATCCCATCTGATAAGTTTGCGCTGTTCTCTTAGAAATGACTAAGGTAACCTGATGTGCAACTAATTTGCCCTCATCCCAACCCTTCTCCCCAAGGAGAAGGGCTTTCGGACATTTCCGGTTCCCTCTTCAATCGGGAGAGGGCTAGGGTGAGGGCAGTCTTTGCGTTGTTTCAGGAAAGTCGCACATCGCGTAAGGTAAGCTTCTAGGAGACACTTTTAAAGTATTTTTATCTAAGTTCGGTTCGTTAATCTTCGCGATCGCATCACATAAGGCTCAATTTAGATGAGACTGTAGTTGTTACCAATATGAGGGTTCAGGATTGGGCGTTCAAACGATTGAAGAACAGGCGTGGGCAGCGCTTGAGAAAACGATTATTTACTATCAAGACAAGCCTGTTGGCACTGTTGCCGCCCTCGACCCTACCACTGACGCATTGAACTACGATCAATGTTTCATTCGAGACTTTATTTCGGCAGGGTTGCTGTTTTTAATCAAAGGTAAGCCAGAAATTGTTCGCAATTTTTTAGAAGAAACCCTCAAACTACAGCCCAAAACTGGACAGTTGAATTGTTCTAAACCCAGCCGGGGCTTAATGCCTGCCAGTTTCAAAGTAGAGTCGATCAACGGGCGAGAATATGTGCGAGCAGATTTTGGGGATCACGCCATTGGACGAGTGGCACCTGCCGATGCTTGCTTGTGGTGGATCTTTTTGCTGAGGGCATACGCGATCGCCACCGAAGACCTGGAACTGGTGCATCGATCGGATTTTCAAGAAGGCATTCGTGTCATTTTGGAGCTTTGCCTGGTCACCCGATTTGATATGTATCCCATGGTGTTGGTGCCTGATGCTGCCAGTATGATTGATCGTCGCATGGGGCTGTATGGTCATCCGTTGGATATTCAATCCTTGTTCTATGCATCCCTTCGTGCCAGTTTAGAGCTATTGCTGCCGAATCAATCTAACCAGCGGATTATTCAAGCCGTGCAGGCACGGTTGGAACCCTTGACAACCCAGCTACGAGAAAACTATTGGCTCGACACGGAGCGCTTGAATGAGATTTATCGCTATCGGGTGGAAGAGTATGGTGAAGAAGCGCTGAACCAGTTTAATATTTTTTCAGATTCAATTCCCTTTTACAAATTGGCAAAGTGGCTGCCCGAAGCAGGCGGCTATCTGGCGGGTAATTTGGGTCCTTCTCAGCTAGATTGTCGCTTTTTTGCGATCGGCAACCTGATGGCAATTATTTCTTCTCTTGCCGATGAAGAACAGTCGCATAAGATTTTGAACGTGATTGAACTGCGTTGGAGTGATTTGGTCAGCAATATGCCCATGAAGCTCTGTTATCCAGCCTTGGAAGACGCAGACTGGCGGATTGTGACGGGAGCCGATCCCAAAAATCGTGCGTGGTCTTATCACAATGGTGGCAGTTGGCCGGTATTGCTGTGGATGCTAACGGCTGCCGCGCGTAAGATGGATCGGGCAGAATTGGCACATCACGCGATCGCGGTTGCCGAACGCCGCTTAGTGCAGGATCAGTGGCCCGAATATTACGATGCGCCCGATGCTCGATTAATTGGCAAAGAGTCGCGTAAATATCAAACCTGGACAGTGACCGGATACTTATTGGCAAAAGAGTTGCTGGCTGATCCTACCCACCTGAAGCTGATCACGTTTGGTTACGGCGGAGTGCTTTGAAGCGTCCTTTCAAGGAGTACGTGTTTTATCCCTCTTCTACTATTCAAAACTCAAAATATCTCCTGCGGAGACGCTGCGCGTGGGCAAAACCAGTCCGAAGGACTTACAAAACTCAAAACGGCATCATAAGCTTTTCCAGAAAATGAGAGAAGACCTCCTTTCCTATCCCTCAGAGACAACGGTTGGAGCGAAAGGCGGTATTACAGGCGGGGATACTCCCTACCCAGATTGATGAGGCTGCTTTAGCCAGGTGAAGTGAAACGTTGCACCACTGCCTTCTTGGGAATCGATCCAAATCTTGCCGCCTTCGGCTTCAACGATTCTTTTAACAATCGCTAGCCCGATTCCTGTGCTTTCTTTCGTGTCGCGGGCTTCTAAGGTCTGAAAAATAATAAACACTTTATCGTGATAAGTCGGGGCAATGCCCGGTCCATCGTCTGCAACGGCAAACTCGTAAAATGCACCTTGATCTTGGACGGTGATGCTCAGTTGACCATCGGGACGATCGCGGTGTTTAATCGCATTGCTGATCAGGTTGGCGAAAACTTGCCGCAGCGCCAGCGCTTTGGTGGTCAGGGTCGGTAGGTTGGGCGCGATCGCGATTTTAAAGGTGGCTGGAGGAGCTAGCGAATCAATGATTTCCTCCAGCAGACTCTGCACGGAAACCTGTTCCAGCGGGGCTTTAGTGCGCCCCACGCGAGAATATTCTAGCAGTCCGTTTATCAATGCTTCCATCCGATGCACTCGCCCCCGTAAGAGCAGCATTTGGCGCTGGTTTTCGGGGGCAAGTTGCCCGTGCAGATCTTCTTCGATCCATTCAGAAAGATTGGCGATCGCCCGCAGCGGTGCTTTCAAATCGTGGGAGGCGACATAGGCAAACTGTTCTAATTCACGATTACGGTCTTCGAGGGTGACATTGGTTTGGGCAAACATCGTCGTTAGACGAGTTAACTCATCGGCGCGAGACTGAAGTTTTTCTTGCGATGACTGCACTTCGGTCATATCGCGGATGATGGCAAGCAATCGGTGATCGCCTAATTGCACATCACTCACCGAGATCGCGATCGGAAAAGTGGTGCCATTCTGGCGAATCCCTGAAGTTTGCCAAGTCTGCCCAGTCATCACGGGTGGGCTATCCATCACGCGTTGCTTCGCGTTTGGCTGTGGGGTTCGGGTGAGCGATTGCGCCTCAACCAACAACCGCTCAACTTCACGCCCAATCACTTCATGGGGCTGATAGCCAAACATCTCACACGCCGTTGGGTTAAAGGTTTCAATCCGACTATCTTCATTTAAGATAATCACGCCATCCACCACATTGGCGACGATGGCATCCAACAACGATCTGCTTTCTCTCAGGCGTTCTTCGCGATCGCGCAAATCTCTATCCAGTTGGCTAAACAAATAAACAGCGGCAAAAAATCCTAATCCGCTAATAGCGGACGTGAGCCAGATAGCCGCAGAAGTCACTTCCTGAATTTTTTCCTGCTGTTTCAGCAAATGATCTTTACGGGCTTGTTCTTCCCGCTGCATCGCTCCCATAGAGGTACGCAGAGCATCCATGTTGGTTTTGCCCTGATAAAGCAAGCCCCGGTTAATGGGTAAGGCAATGCCGGGGGATTGCGGCACATCAGTGGTATCGATCACCTGCTGCGATAGCTCCAGGTTGCGCTGCACAAGCTGCTGAATCTTAGTGACTTCTTCTAGTCGCTTTGGCTTCTTTCGCTGTAATTGTTGCAGTCGTGCAAGCGACGGTTGATAGTGAATCAGGGATTGGCGATACGGCTCCAGAAATCGGCGATCGCGGGTAAACGCATAACCCCGCACACCAGTTTCTACATTAATTTGTTCAATCAGTAGTTGATTGCTTTCGCGGATGACCTCATTGGTCGATTCAATCTCTCGCCGAACACCGACTGATACTTCCCGCGACCAGACCCAAGCAATCAGCGTAATCACTAGGCAAACTGCGGGAATGGCAACCACGATCGCTCCCCGATCTCGAATCGGCAACCGCGACCAGCCTATCCACAATTTTTTTAACGGATTTTTTTTCATGGATGAGCTATTTACGGGTCTGAGGCGGCATCTCTGGGCTGTTTTAGCCAAGTAAACCTGAAGGTGGTGCCTTGTCCAATCTCAGATTCCACGCGAATGTGTCCGCCTTCCGTTTCTACAATTTTTTTGACAATAGACAAGCCTACACCCGTGTTTTCTTTGGAATCGCGGGCAGTCAAAGTTTGAAAAATCACAAAGATGCGATCGTGATCTTCGGCGGCAATGCCGGGTCCATCATCAGTCACCGCAAATTCATAAAAGGCTGATTGATCGGAGGCAGTGATGGTGATGTGCCCATTCGGGCGATCGTGATGTTTGATGGCATTGCTGATTAGGTTTGCAAACACTTGATGCAACAGCAGGTGTCGTGCGGGCAGCGTGGGTAAATTAGGCGCAAGCTCTATCGCAACGCTAGCCGGGGGATCGAGAGAATCAATCACCTCTTCTAGCACATTGCGGACGGAAACTTGGGCGATCGCGGCTTGAGTGCGCCCCACACGAGAGTATTCTAGTAGTCCACTAATCAACGTTTCCATTCGCAGCACCCGTTTTCGCAATAGCTGCATTTGCTGCTGATTTTCGTCGGGCAGTTGCCCCTGCAAATCATCTTCAATCCATTCCGCTAAGTTTGCGATCGCCCTCAGCGGTGCCTTTAAATCGTGAGAGGCAATGTGGGCAAACTGATCGAGTTCGCGGTTGCGTTCTTCTAGCAATGCCGCAGTGTTGGCAAGCGTCATATTTAACTGCGCCAGTTGAAAAGTTCGCCGCGCAACTCGGTCTTCTAATTCGGCGTTTAGCTGATAAATTTCAGCTTCGGCTTGCTTGCGCTGAGTAATATCGCGCCCTTCAGAAATCAGCATCACAATTTTCCCCGTTTCATCGCGCAGGGGTTTAATTGAAAAATCGCAGATCGCAATCTGCCCGCCCCCGCCAGATAGCTTCACCTCATATCGGATGAATTCTCCGGTGGCGGCGTGGGCGATCGCTTCCCGCAATTGCACCCGGCGATCGTGAGAAGCCTGCCACCAATGGGTTTCCCAAAACATTTGCCCGATCACCTGTTCTGTTGCCACCCCGCCAAACTCTAATGCCGTCTGGTTCGCTTCAATCAGCCTGCCGCTTGGCTCTAGCAACCAAACAAACTGAAACGTTTGATCAAAAATGGCACGAAACCGGCGCTCTTTTTCTCGCAGTTCCCGCTCCGCTTGGAGGCGATCGGTAATGTCTTGCTGCACTGCCACCACCACCGAACCATATTCAGGATGCTCAAAAATCGTAGTAGTGGCTTCACACCAAAATAACGTTCCATCTTTTTTGATGTTTTGCACGGTGTAAGTCGCTTCACCCTTTTGCTCGACCTGCTGCAATATGGCGTGAGCTACGGCGGCGGCGGCTTGCCAATCGGCAGCATAGTTTAACCTTGCAACGGGTTGTTCATTTAGCTCATCTGGGTCATAGCCAAACAATTGCTCAAACTTAGGATTGGCATACACAATCACGTTATCGCTCAATCGCACTAGGCAAATGCCTTCTGCCATGTTGCGCATGATGACCGTTTGCAGTTCCCGCTCTTGTTCTAGCTCGGTTTCTACCCGCCTCGCTTGACTAGAAGGGGTGCAAGTTCCGACCCATTTTTCTACCGCGTTGGCTCGATTGGGGATCGGGCGACCCTTCACCACAAACCGCCGATGAGCGCCATCGACCTGCCGAAAGCGCAACTCTACTTCAAAGGCTTGTGCCCTGTAGATGGATTGTTGCCACTGCCGAAACGCGATCGCCCGATCATCGGGATGAATTCGCTCAAACAATTGCCATCCCAACGAATCGGCGATCGCCACACCCAAAATTTCCGCCCAAGCCTGATTTAAATAATCGTAATTGCTCAACCTAGAGGGAATAGAGATTCCAGGGGATTTAAGGCAGCCAGGATAGACTCAAAAGCAGAGAGACCTTGTCGCCTGCCAGTATTGACAATCGAACGAACAGCGGCAAACAGATCTCTGCCCCAATCCGA
>JBGSWI010000177.1:0-5166 GCA_041752515.1 Leptolyngbyaceae cyanobacterium
TCTCTGGGATTGACTAAGTTAAGCTCGTCAATTGGCGCTATGGTGCGGTTGAAAGGTTTAAGCATTGCCGCAAGGATAGTGAATTTTAAAGTCATTCGTGGAACCAAGAATCCCACTGGCTTCAGCCGTGGGAGTGTCAAACAACTATTACCCCGCTGTAACACTAACTAAGACATGATTTTCAAGAGCAGGACATTATGCTGACTTACGTTCACAACTATTGTCACTCCAGGATGAACGACATAGCTGACATTGGAAAAACGAGATGATGAATCCATCTGTCAATTTCAATACTGGGACTGGCTTATCTGCAAAAGACTCAAACGGTCTGCCATCGGCAACAGCGATCGCGCACCTCAAGTGTGATGGATACAATGAACTCCCATCCAGTCAATCGCGTAGTCTTTTAGCGATCGCTTGGGGCACGGTTCAAGATCCGATCTTTCTTTTGCTGGTCGGCGGTGGGGTGATTTATTGGCTTTTAGGCGACCTCCAGGAGAGCCTAATTTTGCTATGTTTCGTTTTATTCCTCATGGGGATCAGTCTCTACCAAGAAGGTAAAGCCGAACATGCTGTAGAAGCTTTGCGCGATCTGTCCAGTCCTCGTGCGTTGGTCATTCGAGACGGGCAGCGAACACGGATTGCGGGGCGAGAAGTCGTTCGAGAAGATATCTTAGTGCTGGTAGAAGGCGATCGTGTGCCTGCGGATGCGGTCGTGCTGTCTTGCACCAACCTCTCAACCGATGAGTCATTGTTAACCGGGGAATCACTACCCGTTCGCAAAGTTGCGGCGGTTGGCAAGGTAGAGATGGCGCGTCCGGGGGGCGATGCGTTGCCATTTGTGTATTCTGGAACGTTGGTGGTTCAGGGACAGGGAATTGCTCAAGTGCAAGCGATCGGCGCTCAGACAGAAATGGGCAAGATTGGCAACGCCTTACAAAACGTGAAACCGGAGCTAACTCCCTTGCAACGGGAAATGAATCGCTTGGTAAGTCGCTTGTTTGGCATTGCCTTAGCGCTATGTGTGGCGATCGTGGTGATTTATGGCTTCACCACAGGCGATTGGCTCAAAGGGGTTCTGGCAGGCATTACGCTGGCGATGGCAATTTTGCCGAACGAATTTCCCGTTGTGGTGACGATCTTCTTAGCATTGGGCGCGTGGCGCATTTCTCAGAACCATGTTTTGGCGCGTCGTGCCGCCGCCGTTGAAACCGTGGGTGCTGCGACGGTTCTGTGTGTCGATAAAACTGGCACGCTGACCCTGAATCAAATGGCTGTGCAACAGCTACTCCCTTATAGTCCAGAAAATACTCAGTCTTATAATTTAGGACTACATCCACAAGAGCCGCTCCATGAAACCGTTCATGAATTAGTCGAGTTCTGCATTCTGGCGAGTCAGCGTGATCCGTTTGATCCGATGGAAAAAGCCTTTAAGCAATTGGGCGATCGCTATCTCGCGGATACCGAACATTTGAACAATGATTGGCAACTGCTGCGGGAATATCCACTGTCACCGCATCTATTGGCAATGTCTCACGTCTGGCAGTCAGCAGACGGGAAGCAGTATGCCATTGCGGCAAAAGGAGCACCGGAAGCGATCGCGGATCTCTGCCATTTCACGCCTCAACAACAGAAAATTATGGCGGCGCAAGTCAGTGAGATGGCGACTCAAGGATTGCGGGTGTTGGGTGTTGCCAAAGCGGCTCTTTCGGGTGCGCCGCCGCCATGGTTGCCAACCCATCCGTCGCTCGATCCCAAACATCTACCCGATCAACAACATGACTTTCCGTTTCAATTTCTCGGATTGGTGGGGCTATCTGATCCCGTGCGTCCAACGGTGGCGGCTGCGATTCAAGAATGTCATGCTGCTGGGATTCGAGTGGTGATGATTACGGGTGATTATCCAGAAACGGCTCAAACCATTGCCCGTCAGGTGGGATTGCTGCAAATGGGAGCCGTGATGACTGGAGCAGAATTGGATCGGATGAGTGATGCTGAACTCCAGCAGCGCATTCAAAGTACAAATATCTTTGCACGAGCCGTCCCCGAACAAAAATTGAGGATAGTTAACGCTTTAAAAGCTAAGGGCGAAGTCGTAGCAATGACTGGGGATGGGGTGAATGATGCTCCTGCGCTCAAAGCTGCCCAAATCGGGATTGCAATGGGGCAGCGAGGTACGGATGTTGCCCGTGAGTCTGCGGCGTTAGTGCTATTAGACGATGATTTTTCGTCGATCGTGCAAGCGGTCAAACTGGGACGGCGAATTTTTGATAATCTCCGTAGAGCAATGGCATATCTGATCGCGATTCATCTCCCGATCGCGGGGATGTCTTTGATTCCAGTGTTGTTTAAGTTGCCGTTAGTATTACTTCCCGTTCACATTGCCTTTCTACATTTGATCATTGATCCCGCCTGCTCGATCGTTTTAGAAGCCGAACCCGCAGAACCCAACGTGATGAAGCGTCCGCCCCGCAACCCTAAAGAACCCTTATTTGGCAGAAAAACGCTGCGCTTGGCAGTATTGCAGGGGAGCGGAATCTTGGTAATCGTACTTGTAATCTTTGCGATCGCCCTCTATCGCGGACAAGGTGAATTGGATGCCCGTGCGCTCACGTTTACGACGTTGATTTTGGCAAATTTAGGACTCATTTTGAGCGAAGGTTCGACCTCGCGCCTCAGCCTAAAAATACTGAAATCTCCCAATCCTGCCCTTTGGTGGGTGATTGGCGGGGGGCTGTTTTTTCTGGCGATCGTGCTTTATGTTCCCTTCTTGCGGCACTTGTTTAGCTTCTCGTTTCTGCATCCAATCGATCTGGCGATCTGTCTACTCGGTGGGGCGATTAGCTTACTCTGGTTTGAACTATTGAAGCAAACTACAAAAACGCGATCGTAGTGAGAAGGTCGAAAATGATAGTTCTCGCGGAGGAGTTGCTGGTAGGACATTAAAAAATAAGGGAGAAAATAATAAATCCTCTTTTTGCTTACGTTTTGTCTCGTATTCAATCAATTCATACAAGAGATAGAACACTTGTCTGTCACGTTAGCAGTGAAAGTAGAGTTTTAACTCGACTTAATGAAATCAATTTATTAGAGGAATCATCATGAGCGCTGCAATCGACAACTTCACCAAGCAACTGCACGACAATTTAGAGGCGGTTGAAGATCGGGTAAAATCATTGAAGGAAAGCATCCAATCTGCACCGAAAAAAACTCAAGTTGAGATTCAATCAAAATTCGACGAAGCGAAGACAACCCTAGACGCTAAAAAACAAGAATTTGATGAGTATCGGGCAAAGCTCAAAACTCAATTTGATGAAAAAGAATCTGAGGTGAAATCGAATGTTGAGGAGTGGAAAGCAAATCGCGAAGTCAAGAAACTAGAACATCGGGCAGACAACGCTGAAAGCTATGCCGATACAGCGATCTTCTTAGCGATGGCAACGATGGAAGAAGCTGAAAAAGCAACCTTAGAAGCGATCGCCGCCAGACGAGATGCCGAAGCCGCTGCGGGAACGCCAGCCAAGTAAGACGTGAAGATTGTTTCCGTATCAACAAAATTCAAAGCTACTCTCGTAGTTTTGAACTTTGTTGATTAATCAATTTTCTGTGGAGAGACTATGCCAACGAAGACCTTGAGCAATGCCAACTCAACAGATCAATCTACACCTCATCCGAGCGTTCATTCCGGCATGGGCGCAAATCTATTCCACCTCTAAAAAAATGGTTGATGGCTTAAAAAGCGGCTAGGATCGTGAAACCCAAAAGACAGCAGAGATAGGGGAAAGCTATGGCAAGCATTGAAGTGATTATTCGGGATGACCAGGGCAACATCATCAGCCCAGAAAATGTCAAGGAGTTAAACCTACGCCACGCCAACCTGGACATGATTGAAGCTGAAGTCGAAACTTGGCGGAAGCAAGCATTGCCCCAGATTGAAGCGCAGTTGCTTGAGCAGGCACAAGCCGAGTTTACAGTGCAGGAAAAAACGATTTAGGGCTGAGATGTAATGGCACTCGGCAGGTGAGGCTCAAGACCTTGCATGGGGAATTTGAGTTTAAGCTGCAAAAGTATCAACTCGACGGCATTAGTGTTAGTTTTCTAGACCTGCGCCAACCGCTGCCTGTGAGCTATGTCAGTCGGGGATTGCAAGAGTTGAGTGTGTACTATAGCAATCGGATGAGCTACCGGGAAGTGGCTGGATTAATCGAGCGGCACAGTGGAGTCCGGTCGTTGAGTGAACAAACGATTTGGCTCTTAGTGCAGCAGAGCGCTTTAGACCTGAGTGAGCAGATTGAACGCAGCGTCAGTCAGAGCTTATCGACCTCTAGTCCGGTCGAAATCACCCCTGACATTGACTTGTATGATGCCAAGGGGGAAGAAGTGCTGCTGTTTGACGACGGGATTAGCGTCAAAGCCCAGAAGCCTCAGCGACAGCGCCCGTTAGACCAGGAGGACAGTCAGAGGGAACCAGTCCCATCCGGGCGAGTGCTGACTGATGTAGTCGTGCTGCAAACTGCACCTGGGCAATTTGAGTATTTGAGCGCACCGATTCGGGACGATGGCTCCTTGCGCCGATCCCTGGGGTCTGTGGTGCAAGCCAAAGTCCAACAGGTCTACGGCAACCGCTCACGCCCGCTGCCCTTGGTGGTGATTAGCGATGGAGCCTCCTCCATTCGGCAACGCTGGACTCAAACCTTTGGTAGTAACATTGTGGTCATCCTTGACTGGTATCACTTAGGCAAGAAACTGCGAGACTTGATGTCGATGATTGCCCGCACCAAAGCCGAAAAGCTCTCCCATCTCAAGGTCTTGTTTGCCCAGCTTTGGGCGGGACAAACCCAAGCTGCACTTGACTACTTAACCCATCAGGTCACTCCACGCAATCAGGAGAAGTGGCAAGAATTACTGACCTATCTAAACAAACACCAGCACGAGATCATCCACTACGAACGGCGGCAACAAGCCGGTAAACCAATTGGCAGTGGACGGGTCGAAAAGGCAGTTGACCAAGTCATTGGTCAACGCCAAAAACATAAAGGTAAAAGCTGGCGACCCCAAGGCAGTAGAGCGCTTGGATTACTCAAGGTACTCGAACTCAATGGGCAATGGCAGCAATATTGGTTCTCCGAACAATTTGCTTAATCAACCGAAAATTTACAGGTGGAA
>JBGSWI010000178.1:0-8103 GCA_041752515.1 Leptolyngbyaceae cyanobacterium
GCGCCTACTCTCACCGTAGCTGTAGTGGCTTGTGCCGTTCAACGTGTCTTGAGTCCAGAGGGAGAAGAGGTTTGCTCTAGCAACAGTCTATCAAAAAGCCGTCCTAGAAGGACGGGGCTTGAATCCCATTCTTTTGGTCAACTGAATGCGATCGCTATCGCTTTACATCCGTTGAAGTTAAACAAACAGCCTTTCGCATCGATGGACTTTTTGTGCCAGATCCTGCGGAGCCAAATGCGCCCATCTATTTCAGTGAATTTCAGTTTCAACCCGATGCCAACCTATTTGCTCGCTTTTTTGCAGAAATCTTTGTGTTTCTTGCCAAAGCCGATTTTGACAATGACTGGCGGGGCGTAATTGTATGGGCAAGCCGCAGTTTGGAGCCTGATCTGCCAGTCCGGTACTGGGAGTTATTGGAGAGTAAACGAGTTCAGCGGATTTATCTAGATGAGCTATTTACCATGCCGCACCCCTCGATCGGCATTAGCCTAGTCACTCTGATTGTAGAACCTCCGCAAGATGCGCCCACTGCCGCAAAACGGTTGATTGCCAGAACGCGCGCAGAACTAGATGACGACAGGATTAAACGCGAAATATTAGAATTAATTGAAACGATCATCATTTACAAGTTTCCCAAATTAGGACGCATGGAGATTGAGCAAATGTTAGAACTCGGCGAACTAAAGCAAACCAAGGTTTATCAAGAAGCAAAACTAGAAGGCAAGCTAGAAGGCAAGCTAGAGGCTGTATCGCGATTATTGGAACTGGGACTAACCGCTGAACAAATCGCGATCGCCCTTAGCCTCGATCTCCGCTTGGTGCAGCAAACCATACCATCCTCCGATTAGATAAACTGATGCGATCCCCTGTAATAATCACTTTCACCCAACGATTAGACATGGAGCCAGAGGGGGCAGTTTCGCTAACATTGCCTCTAACGGCGGAAGAGCGGACGAGATCGCGGCACCATTTTGAAACCGCTGATGGGCAATTGATTTATTTACAGTTACCCAGAGGCACCCTATTAAGAAATGGTGATTTATTGCAAGCTGATGGTGGGGCGATCGTTCGGGTGATTGCCAAACCTGAACCCGTGCTGACGGTCACTGCCCCAACGCCACTGGATCTGTTGCAAGCGGCTTACCATCTTGGCAATCGCCATGTTTCCCTCGAAATTGACCCCACTTACCTTCGTCTTTCACCCGATCCCGTTCTGCGTGATCTTCTAATTCATCGGGGGTTACATATTACTGAAGAAATCCAACCCTTCCAGCCCGAAAGCGGAGCCTATGGGGCGCATCCACACTAAAGCACCTTTTTCCTGACCTCTAACGCCCATGAGCAATCACTCTCTGCTCCACCTTTTGCAGCTTGCCAGTCCAGCGCTTCCCGTGGGGGCATATAGTTACTCGGAAGGATTAGAAGCATTAGTAGAGTTAGGTACGGTCAGCAGTCAGGAGACGCTGACACAGTGGCTAACTCAGGAGTTGCATTACGGGGCGGTGCGCTTAGAGGCGGCTGTGATGATTCAAAGCTATGAAGCGGCACATAGCGACCATTATGATGCCGTGCTCAGGTGGAATGCTTGGCTCACAGCCGCCAGAGAAACAGAAGAACTGAGGCAGCAAAGCTTACAAATGGGGCGATCGCTCTTAAAGCTTCTCTTAGATCTTCATCCTGAACTAATCACTGGTTACGAATCGCTGCAAAAAGAGGGCTGCAATTTTGCGATCGCCTACGCGATCGCGGCAGCACACTATCAGATTGACTCCCAAGCCGCTCTCCTCGCCTATCTTTATAGCTGGCTTGCCAATTTAATCAGCGCTGGAGTCAAGCTAATTCCGTTAGGGCAAACAGCGGGACAGCGTTTACTACTGGAGATGCAGCCAACCCTAAAAAATACTGCTGAAAGTGTTTTAACTCTGCAAGCAGATGATTTAGAGAGCTTAGGTAGCTGTAGTTGGGGGCTGGCTTTAGCAAGCATGGCTCACGAGTGCCAATATAGTCGCTTATTTCGCAGCTAGATAGAATAGTTTGGGCGCGATCGCGTCATCAGTTTTGCTCAAAAAGCTTCCCTAGAGCGGCTGGAGGAGTGCTGCGAATCGCTTGACCCGCTACCCGCGCAATCTGTGGCGGCAACCGATTTAGCGATCGCTCTAACCAATCGCTAGAAGTTAAAACCAGAAGCAAAATCATCATCACGAAGGGTGCCACGGTAAACACCTGAGTTGGCACTGTGGGAATCGCGCTTTGGGCAACGCTTGCCAGCGATTGCAAACTGCCAAATAGATAACAACTGAGAGCAACCCGCAGTGGATTCCAACCGCCAAAAATGACGATCGCCAATGCAATCCAGCCATACCCTGCTGTATGGCGATGGCTCCAACCGGCTTTGAAGTCCAAGGAAAAAGCGGCTCCGGCAATTCCCACCAGTGCGCCGCCCAGCAGGGTGTAAAGGTAGCGCATGAATATCACAGGGGTGCCACGGGCAAAGGCAGCAGCAGGTTGTTCACCGATCGCCCGCAGCATTAAACCAGGGCGGGTGCGATAAAAATAAACCACCGTTAACCCAATCAGAAAATAGCTGGCATACACCAGTAAATCGTGCTGAAAAAACAGCGCTCCAATCACCGGAATATCCTGCAAAAACGGAACTTTGAAGCTGGGAACGGTCGGTCCAGGAATGCGAACAAAAGCATTGCCCAAAAACGATGATAAATCTGTCCCCAAGAGCGCTAACACAAACCCGATCGCCACTTGTGACTGCTTCAACGTCAATGCGCCAAATGCCACGACTAGGGCAATCAATGCCCCAACGATCGCCGCTCCAATAAACCCCAGCAGCAAACTAGGAGTGTTTCCCAATCCTTCGGTTGTTTTGGCGATCGCAAAGCCCGTCATCGCACCCAACAAAATCGTGCCCTCTGCCGATAGATTAATCACGCCTGCCCGTTCTGCGATCGTTTCACCCATGCAGGCAAACACCAATGGCGTAGAAGTCGCGATCGCCACTGACAGAATTGGAATGACCGAAGATACATCCATGGAAAATTCTACCTAACTAAAAATTCCAGCTTGGGCAACAGTGGATCTTGCACCATGCCAACGCCCACAAACCCCCAACGCTTCAGCAAGCCTTCTAGCTGAGTGCCCGAAGTGGTTTCCACTGCAAAGCGATCGGCTAACTCTCTCGCATGAGTGTTGAGGTAACTTAAAGCATCCGCGTATTCTGGAAACACTAGCAGAAATCCGGGATCTGTCGAAGCGCGATCGCCCTCATTCCGATTGGGACGAGCGACTAAATATTGTCCATCGGCTCTAGAGCGGATCAAATAGTAAGTTTGAGCAATCATGAAAGGAGAATAACAAGGGGGCAGAAGGAAAGTTTTGAGGCTCCAACCTGAGCGTTCAACCTAAGCGCCCTTAGGCTTGAGCGCCTAGAGTCGATTGTGTATGCGTCACTGATCCGATCCTAGCTTGATGCGGGGATCAACCATTTTGAGCAGCAAATCCGCCAATAGGTTACCCACAATGAGCATCGCGGCACCAATCATTAAACTTGCCATCACCAAGTAAATATCCTGCGCCAACAAAGCTTGATAGATCAGCCTGCCCAAACCGGGCCAATTAAAAAAGTATTCGGTGATAAAAGAACCGCTCAGCAACGCCGCGAACTCAAAACCCAGCAGAGTAATGAGCGGATTAATGGCATTGCGCAGCGCGTGAATATAAATCACCCGGTTTTCTGGCAGTCCTTTGGCACGGGCAGTTTGAATGTAGTCTTGCCGCAAAACATCCAGGAATTGCCCCCGCATGATCCGCTGGAGTCCGGCAAAGCTAGTAATGCTGAGCGCCAAGGTTGGCAGCACCATATGCCATGCAATATCGCGGATTTTGCCCAGCAGCGTCAGATCATTAAAATCAATGCTAGTCATGTCTCCTACAGGGAATAGGGGAGCGGTATTTTGGGCGAAGATCAGCAGTAATAATGCCGCGATGAAGCTGGGAAAACCTTGCCCGATGTAGCTAATGACGCGAAAAATGCGATCGACCAGGCGATTTTGGTTAACCGCACCAATGATGCCCATGGGAACCGCGATCGCCCAGGTTACAACCAGCGAGGCGATCGCCAACAGCAGCGTTGCCGCCACCCGCTCCCACAACAGCGACGACACCGAACGGTTATAGACAAAACTGGTGCCAAAATTTCCCTGAGACACCACCTGCCATAGCCAACGCAAATACTGATCCCACCAAGATTTATCTAAGCCAAACTGGCGCTTAAGCTGTTCAATCCGCTCTGGTGAAATTTTAGGGTTTTCTTTGAGCGTGCTGAGGTAGTCTCCAGGCGCAAGCTGGATCAGCGCAAAACAGAGGAGTGATGCTAACAGCAGCGTCACCAATCCCTGTAAAATCCGCTTCACAATATAGGCAAAGGTCTCGCTTTTGAAAAAAGACAGGGTCGCATCAAAGCTCGATATTAGCCGGTTTGGAGCCGATGTACTCATAATTCTACTGACTAAAACTAAGGATTTTGCTGCCAATTGGCTTTAGTCTAGCGGCTATTCACCCCCAGCCATTGGCTAATATTGCACCAACGAGATGATAGGCACAGTGGGCAGATATTGCCGCCCATTTAAATCTTTCAATTCAATCACAAAGGCACAGCCGACCAAGGTGCCGCCCGCTTGTTGAATCAATTTTGCCGCCGCTGCCGCCGTGCCGCCTGTGGCAATTAAATCGTCTACCATCAACACTTTAGACCCAGCCGGATAGGCATCTTGATGAATTTCTAGTTTGTCGGTGCCGTATTCCAAGTCATATTCAATGGTATGCACAGCAGCCGGAAGCTTGCCCGGTTTGCGGATGGGAACAAACCCTACGCCCATTTTGCAAGCAAGGGCAGTCCCAAAAATGAAGCCCCGCGATTCCATGCCAGCAATACAGTCAGGCGCTAAACCAACACAATGTTCTGCCAGGGTCGCGATCGCATATTGCAATCCATCAGCATTCCCCAGCAGAGTGGTGATGTCTTTAAAGGAAATACCAGGTTTTGGAAAATCTGGTATTTCGCGAATCAACGCTTTAATATCCATAGGATGAGGTCAGAAGATTAATGAGTGAGAAAGATAAGACGTGAGAAAGATAATACTGAAGTATTTGTTGGTTTATACCAGATCTTGCACCCTGACGCGGTGTAATCCGTGATTCTTTAAGAATGTCGCGCCCAAAACACTATCTTTCAAAGCCGGGTGTGATATCGCTTCCTGCGACATGGCTGGCTTGTCGCAGGAAATAGTTATTTGCCCTAACCGATGAGCAACAGCCTAATTTTGAGCCGTTCTCAGATATCGATCTCAAAAAAATTGAATAAGATAAAAGAGAACTTTTTTTAGCTTTTATTTTTTTAGCTTTTAATTGAATTCTCTTTCAAGCTCCGAGTATTTTTTCATAATGGCTGCAATTAAACTCCGACAATCGATTCAATATTCTGAGAAAACAATGCTGAGAGCGGAACGGGCAATGCGCTGCGCTCCGTTTCGGCTAAGATTATTTGCGACGATGATTCAGCATAGTGTAGGGTTAGGCGAGATCGCCCACATTACAGGCGTTCAGAGCCAGTATACGGTCAACCCTTTATCAGAATTGCGAGTAGAATCTGAGATGCTCTGGTTAATTCAGGTGGGCTTGCTGCGGCGAGAGGTGGACGGGCAAGGCTTGACCGATAGTTTCAGGGTGGCTCCATTAGGGCGGATATTGGTAGATAGATGGCAACAGCAGGCAGGAGTGAAGCGTTATTCACCCACCATCAGCGATCGCTTATATAATGCAGTCCTACGCTGGTTTCGATTACCCATCTAAGTAATTTAGACCCCTGAATTAAAGACTGATTATTTAAGACTGATTATTTAAGACTGAGACTTGCTGATGTGTGCAGAAGACTCGCTTTCTGCCTCAACCCTTAACTAAACTGTGCGAGGTTCTCGATGGAAGCCATGATGGTAGTGGGAACAACGTCCCATGCAGGTAAATCTTTAATCACCACAGCAATTTGCCGTATTTTGAGTCGTCGCGGCTGGCGGGTAGCCCCCTTCAAAGGGCAAAATATGGCGCTCAATGCTTATGTTACAAATACCGGGGGCGAAATTGGTCACGCTCAAGCGGTGCAAGCCTGGGCAGCCGGAATTATGCCAACTGTGGAAATGAATCCGATTTTGCTAAAGCCTCAAGGAGATATGACCTCTCAGGTGATCATCAAAGGCAAAGCGGCAGGTCGGGTTGGGGCTAGTGAGTATTATGAGCAATATTTTGAACCGGGTTGGCAGGCGATCGAAGACTCTTTCACGCGGCTCGCTGAAGATTACGATTTGTTGGTGTGTGAGGGAGCGGGTAGCCCAGCAGAAATTAACCTGAAGCATCGCGATTTGACCAATATGCGAGTGGCAAAGCGGTTGAATGCCCCCACAATGCTGGTAGTAGACATCGATCGCGGCGGCGCTTTTGCCCATGTAGTGGGCACTTTAGAACTCTTAGATGCCGATGAACGGGCGTTGATTCGCGGCGTGGTAATCAACAAATTTCGGGGACAGCGTTCCCTCTTGCAACCCGGCATTGATTGGCTGGAAGAGCGCACCGGCATTCCGGTGGTAGGAGTGATTCCCTGGCTCGACCAAGCGTTTCCCGCTGAAGATTCGCTCAGCTTAATGGATACGCGATCGCCCAATCCCACCAGCGAAATCAATATCGCCGTGATGCGCTTGCCCCGCATTTCCAACTTCACCGACTTCGATCCACTGGAAGCGGAGCCTAGCGTTTCCATCAAATATATTTCTCCTAAACCGCCTTTAGGTCATCCCGATGCCCTGATTATTCCTGGCTCCAAAACCACCATTCCCGACTTGATCGTGCTGCACAAAACCGGCATGGCAGAGGAGATTCAAAACTATGTGGCAGCCGGAGGAACCGTTCTGGGGATTTGTGGCGGCTATCAAATGTTGGGTAAAATTTTGGCAGATCCCGAAGGAATTGAAGGGCAAGAAGGGCGATATAAAGGTCTCGGATTACTACCGTTGAAAACGGTGATTGCGGGTCAGAAAATAGCGCGCCAAAGAACCGTGACCTCCAACTATCCTCAAGAAGGGTTGCCGATTACGGGCTATGAAATTCACCAGGGGCGATCGCGTTTAATGGAAGAAGCCACCGGAGTCGATGCTCTATTTGATGATGCCAATCTAGGCGTAGTCGATGAAAGCCGCTCTGTTTGGGGCACCTACCTGCACGGCATTTTTGATAATGGACCTTGGCGACGCGCTTGGTTAAACCGCCTCCGGCAGCAGCGCGGCTTAAAATCTTTGCCTACCGGAGTTGCCAACTACCGCGAACAGCGGGAGGCAATGTTAGATAGCCTCGCCGATTCTGTAGAGCCGCACCTCAACCTAACTCCATTTTTGCCAGAAAAGTAGGGTTAGTGGGGCGATCGCTACTCTTTAAATTCTTCCAGTTGCTCTAACCGCAGCCAGATGTTAGGCGTGGGCGTGATGCCAAATTTGACCAAGGCATAGTCGCCGCTGAGATCAACCACTTCGCCCTTGCTGGTAAATAGGTAAGCAGGAAAGCGCGGGTCACTGGCTTTGGCTTCCAGGCTGTTTTCTAGCTTGTCTTTGATGGCACGAACAAAGTCACCGCGTTTGATAGGCATAGGGTTACAACTACAATCAAGATCTTTCGATATTCTAAGGCGTGAAGTGCGTCAGGAAGCAGAAGTTAGTCGTCAGAATGATAGAGGTTTCTAAGCGATTGCATCAACTGCCCCCGTCGCACCCGCTGCCATCCCCAAAATGACAGCTAATGCTGTTATCGATACTTGCGCCACTGTCGGTATACCCGATCGCAGATGGATAATCGGTATACAACGAATTGGGTTGGTAGCCACGGCGATGCATAAAGGACTGAATGGTGGGAAGTTTGACACTCCCTGGCGTAAACGCACAGGGATTCTTAGTTCATCGACGCGCCTTAAAACTGTCTATCCTTGCGGCAATGCTCAAACCTGATGCCCGTTTGTCCAACGAAACCTCTAGTTTGATTTAGACAGCCCCAGTG